>CAMAJR010000046.1 GCA_945835885.1 uncultured Alphaproteobacteria bacterium | reverse complement strand
TTCGGCCGACATAATACAAGTCGTCTGTCATATCAGCACCGATTAAAGCATCCAACGCTGCTATATTTTGATTAACCGTTTTAGCCGCATTGGTATCAAACGCATTATTCTCACGATTTATGCCAGTAATGGCCGTGCCGATGTTGCCGTCTAATTGTTCAATCGCGCCTTTGAGTGACAAATGGTCATCTAATCCGTCATAATCTGCGCTTGTCACCTTGGTATATGTATTTGCAATACTACCATCTGCATTATACGATACACCTGTTGCCGCACGCGCATTGTCGGCATACTTTCTCAAAGCATCCGTCAAATCGCTGGCAGATGTTCCGAAACCGTTTGCCATCGCAATATTCGTTAACGGAGCATTGTTATAAGTTATCGGCGTGTCATCTGAGTTGTAAATATTGCCCAAAATGCGTTTTGTATCTGCTTCCATAGCCGCACGTGTAGCTTCAACCGCTTGTTTGCTGGCTATAATCTTACCGTCGTTTGAAGATACGGAGGAAGAAATCTCATTGCGTTCTACCGATGTCATTGCGGTTGAATCCGAGCCAAACTTAACACCGCTTTGTGCCGTCAAAACTCCCGTAACGGTTTCAGCGCCGTTGACTTTCAAACCCTTTGTAACATTCAAACCATTTGCCGTTGCACTAAGTTCTGTCGTATTTGAACTGTTCTTGAGTGTAATCTTATTATCGGTAACAGTTACAAGCGTATTTGTATTCGTTCCGACTTTCAATGCACCGTTAACTTTGGCACCGCCGCTGATATCTAAACCATCGGTTGTTGCTTTCAAAGAAACTTTACGGCTGTTTAACGATCCGTGTTGAAGCACGATACCGTCTGTATTTTTGAAAGTCTTGGTGCCTTCGATTTGTTCATCACCCGTGGTATGAACAAATCCACTGAGATCGCTGCCTGAAATTGCCGCCATGGCCGCATCCAAGCTATATAATTGAGATTCAATCGTATCACCGGAGCCGCGATAAGTACCGGAACCTAATGTGCCAATAACACGATCAAGAGCACTGATGTTCTCATTGACCGATTTATCCGTCTTTGCATAATTCGTGCTGGTAACATTAGCGCCTATGGCTTTATCCAAGGCCATAATGTTTGCATTTACCGAATTGGTCTGAACAATCGGATTATTGGCTCTGCTGTTTATCGGTGTAACGTCCTCGCCGATTAAAGCATCCAACGCCGCTATATTTTGATTGACCGTGTTAGCCGCATTGGTATCAAATGCATTGTTCGCACGATTTGTGCCGGTAATAGCTGTGCCAATGTTGCCGTCTAATTGTTCAATCGCACCTTTGAGCGACAAACCATCATTCAAGCTGTAATCTGCGCTTGCGGCTTTCGTGTATGTTGTCGTAACATTACCATGCGCATCATACGATACGCCTGTTGCCGCCTGAACATTTTCCGCATACTTTTTCAATGCATCGGTCAAATCGCCTGCACCGCTCTCAAAGCCGTTCGGCGCGCCGGCATTCAACAGAGCATTGTTATTATAAGTCACTGCTTTGGTGTTTGAATCAATCGCATAGATTCCGCCCAAAGCTTCTTTATTGACGTTTTCCATATCCGCACGCGTCGCTTCAATAGCTTGTTTGCTGGCAACAACTTTGCCGTCATTTGCATTCACTTCGGCAGAAATTGCATCGCGTTCAACCGATGTCATCGCCGTTGAATCCGAACCGAATTTAACACCGCCGGTTGCCATCAAAGTGCCGGTCACATTTTCATCACCGTTGACAATCAAGCCGGACAATATGCTCAAAGCATTGTTGCCGCCTAAAGCATCAGCTTTGATTGTAGTTGTTTTTTTGTCGCTGCCGGTCAAACCGTTATCAATCACAATACCATTAGCATTACTGAAAGTCTTGATACCGGTAATTGTTTCGTTGCCGCTCTTGTGAACAAAGTTATTTTCAACTGCGTCGGAAGCAAAGTTTTCTAAAGCCGTATCCAAATTATCCAACTGGCCTTCAATGGTCGTTGCATTACCTCTGTAGGTATCCGTTGTTGTGAGCGGACCGCCGATGGTGTTGTTCACAACTTGTGCATTTTTACCCAAAGTATTGATTGCATCGCCAATGGTTGCCGCATTTTCAGGTGTCAGATAATTATTATCATGTGCCTCGTTCGTATCAATCGTTAGTTTTCCGCCTTCAGCGTTATTATAAACGGTTGCAGCTAAACTCTTTGCCGTCACTAACTTCTGCTCGTCGCCGTAAGAGCCCGCGCCCGCGGTGCCTAAACTTACCGTGCCGGTCACAACGCCGGTCAATACATCTGAATCACCGACTTTCAAACTGTTCGTGAATTTCGTTTCACGCGTAATTTCCTGCGGAGCTTCGCCGGTTGTTGTTACAGCATTATGAACCGCCACCTCAACATCATTAACCTTAAACGAACCCGGTGTTGTGCCTTCTTCAAATTTTAAGGTCGGATTTTCTGTCGTAATCGGTGTTCCTTCTGTTTGATTATTTCCGGCTTTAAATACAACACCGATTTCTTGCAGTCCGGTAGCAGTTGACTGACTAATCTTTTTCAAGTCTCTGTTTAACTCATCAAGTGCCGTGCCGATTGTCCAAGTATCCGAGCCGACTTCCATACCGATTTCATCATTTAAACCTTCACCTACTTTATAAGAGGCATCTTTTGCATATTGTCTTACCGTGCCGACCAATGTTTCCGTCGTTACCAAAGTTGTGCTGTCAACGGCTGTCGTATCACCCAACGGTATTCCGTTTTTATAATTTAAGGATTCTAAGGAAGAAGTTCTTGTTACTTTCGGACTATAAACCGAATCAGTTCCTAAAACCAAGCTGTCGATTTTAGCACCGTCCGTTACCTTTAAGCCGAATGTGCTTATGCCGTCGGCATCACTGTTAGAAGTTACAACACCTTTACGAACTTCAACCGAACCGGTATAAGTATTTTTAGCACCTGTCCAAATATTGTTTCGTCCAAGTAAATCTTGTAAAGATGCCGCAACAGAATACATTGTAGCCAAGGTTGTTCTGTTTTTCCGAACCGCATCTGTTTCATCAAGACCAAGGATATCACTATTTCTTTGTGCAATCGTTTCATCGGTAATCACACCAGCATTATGACTGCTGTCCAGTGCAATAACGCTTGTTTTATCACTGATAGCGTTAGCGTATGCATCAGATTGTCCGAATTTCAAACCACCGTAAACACCTGTATTTTCATAACCTTTATTAACAAAGTTAATGTCATCATATCCCTTGCCGTCAATAATAACTGTTGATGTTCCGGCACCGTTTTTCAACTCAACGTGACCGGAATTTGCATCACCTTTAACAATAACACGTTGGCTGGTCGGTGTTGCGCTGTCCAGACCGTTGGTCATAACAAGTGATGTGCCGTTAGCCGTATCAGAATCCGCATGCATCGCGATGGCTTTATAAACTGTCGAAGCCGTATTCCCCGTGCCGGTATACATATTGATATCGCTGATACCTGACTCACTCTTTAAGACTACACTGTTTTTGCCATTGTTATTGTATAAGTCAAACTCGGCGCCGCCTGTTGTCGTCTTTAAGGATACACGATTATCTGTCGCACTGATACCGCTACCATCGGTCATAGTGAATGATGCGCCACTTGATGCCGCTGTCATATCTATTACTTTATTGGTCTTATTTCCATTATCAGTACCAGCAAGATTGCCGGAATACATCGCAAATTCTGTGTTGTTACCGTTGTTGATGAGAGAAATACCTTCCGTCCCGTTTGAATTGCTCAAATACAAATCACCGCCGTTTTTGTGACTCTTCAAATCAACCATTGCTTTCACATCCGGGTTGCCTGGATCGTTTGACATATCTTTATACAAGACAATCTCGCCGTTTTCACGATCGTTATGACCAATTTCAACCAACGTGTTGTTGCCGGTTTCGTCCATTACAAAGATACCGTTTGTGTCCATCTGATTAACCGTCTTGCCGGTTTTATCCTTTACTTTAATAAACGCATCAAGTGTATCATCTTGGCTGTCGATTTCAATCGTATTATAGCTGTTGGTGCCGTTTTTGTTATTCATCTTCAACAACGAACCGTTAATGTCGTTATATAATTCGAATCTGTTGTTTGTAGCGTTTGAAGCCAAGCCGTTCGTCATCACGAGCGATGTGCCTTTGCCCGCCGCCGTATTATAATCGGCGTTCATTCTGATGGCATCATAGACCGTGCTACCCGAGCCGGTGAACATCTTAAAGTCGCTGACACCGCTTACGTTTTGCAAATTGATACCGTCTTTGCCGTTATCATTATAGATATTCATCACACCGCCGGTGCTATCTGTCGTCAAGGCATATCTCTGGTCGGTTGCCGCATTACCCGCACCGTCAGTCATTGTAAACGAGCCGCCGGTTGCCGTTGCCGTCAGGTCTATCACTTTGTTGTTGCCGTTGCTGTCGCCCGTGCCGGAATACATACCGATATTTGCCGTATCACCTTGCTTTGTAATATCAATACCATTACTGCCGTTATCGTTATACAAGTTCAAATTCGCTTGAGTGTCATTTGTGGACAAGTTAATCTTCTTATCGGTTGTCGCATCACCCGCACCGTCCGTGATTGCCAAGGTTGTGCCGCTACCGTTTACAATCCAATCCACCGCCTTGTTTGCGCTGTTATCTGCCGCATTGCCGGAATACATCGAAAATTCGGTATTATCACCCTTGTTCAGCAATTGGATACCTTGTCCGCCGCCGGCATTGCTCAAATACAAATCGCCGCCGTTGTCGTGACTCTTCAAGTTGGCCATAACGGTTGTTGAAGTGCCGCTGTTGTTGCGCGACAAAACAATTTGCGCATTGTTATTATCCTGACGATTCAACTGACCGATTTTTTGCTTGCCGTCAAAGTCATAGATTGCGATTTCGCCGGTATCCGCATCCATCGTCAGTTGTGTTGTTCCGCTGGTGAAATTGCCCGAAACATCATAAGGCGTAGCAACATTTTTATACATTGTCAACTTAGCGCCGTCTAACAATGTTGAATGACCGTCATCTTGTGTAAATCTCGTTTGACTCTTGATATTCAGCTTATCACTGTCCGCATCGCCGATATTCATCTGGTTGCCATAAAGATTTGTTCTTGCTTCAATATTCAACAAATCTTTGGCTTGCGATGAACCGATAGTGATAATGTTTTCGCCCGTGGTTTGCGTAACATCCGAAATGTCACCGTATGTTGCAATATTAAATGCAGAACGGTCGGTTGTAAGTTTGGTATTCATAACCTGAAGCGCATTAGTGCTACCTTCCGTGCCGTCTAAGAAGATTTGTCCGACACCCGCTGCATTAGAAAGAGTCAAGCCCGCACCTTTGCTTGCATCGCCGCCGATTAAGCTGACACCGGCATTTTGATTTTGGTTCAGCATCGTTAATGTGCTGTTTGTGCCGTGCAACGTAATTTGTTCATTACCGCTACCGTCTTTCAACTTCAACTTACCGCCGTCGGTCGTATCGGTTGTCAATGCCGCCATCAGCTTACGAGCATCATCACCCGTGCCGGCATACATATTCAATGTGCCGCTACCGCTGACATGCTTCAAATCGATACCGTCTAAGCCCTCGGTGTTGTGTAATTGCAATTCACTGGTGGTTGCGTCGCCGTCAATTTCAATACGTTTATTTGCTGTTGTGCCATTGGCACCGCCGTTAGACATTGCTAACGATGTTGCCGAGCTCGTAGCCGCCATAGCTATCGCCTTAACTGCCGAAGAACCGGTGCCGGTGTACATATCAAATGCCGTATCGCCGTTATTATTCAACAAATCGATACCTTTGCCGCCGGTTGCGTTTGCCAACGACAAGTCGGCACCACTGCCGGATACGCCGCCGTTCATCGAAACACCGGCATAACTGCTGTTGTCTTTATTCAGCATCGTCAATGTGCTCTTTGTGCCATTCAATGTAATTTGGTCATTACCGTCTTTGTCATTGAGTTTCAACTTACCGCCGTCGGTCGTATCGGTTGTCAACGATGCCATCAGTTTGTTGTTCGCAGAGGTATTACCGCCATACATATTCAACGCGCCGCTGCCGCTCGTATTTTGCAACACCGCACCTGCTATACCGCTTGTTGTTTGCATTTCGATAGTGCTGTCATCAGCGTTTGTTGTCATTTTGATACGGTTGTCGGTTGCTTCATTACCCGCACCGTCCGTCATCGTGAATGTCGCGCCACTACCGTTTGCCGCTATGTCGACAACCTTATTTGCAGCATTGCTTGCCGCATTACCGGAATACATCGAAAATTCGGTATTATCACCCTTGTTCAGCAATTGGATACCTTGTCCGCCGCCGGCATTGCTCAAATACAAATCGCCGCCGTTGTCGTGACTCTTCAAGTTGGCCATAACGGTTGTTGAAGTGCCGCTGTTGTTGCGCGACAAAACAATTTGCGCATTGTTATTATCCTGACGATTCAACTGACCGATTTTTTGCTTGCCGTCAAAGTCATAGATTGCGATTTCGCCGGTATCCGCATCCATCGTCAGTTGTGTTGTTCCGCTGGTGAAATTGCCCGAAACATCATAAGGCGTAGCAACATTTTTATACATTGTCAACTTAGCGCCGTCTAACAATGTTGAATGACCGTCATCTTGTGTAAATCTCGTTTGACTCTTGATATTCAGCTTATCACTGTCCGCATCGCCGATATTCATCTGGTTGCCATAAAGATTTGTTCTTGCTTCAATATTCAACAAATCTTTGGCTTGCGATGAACCGATAGTGATAATGTTTTCGCCCGTGGTTTGCGTAACATCCGAAATGTCACCGTATGTTGCAATATTAAATGCAGAACGGTCGGTTGTAAGTTTGGTATTCATAACCTGAAGCGCATTAGTGCTACCTTCCGTGCCGTCTAAGAAGATTTGTCCGACACCCGCCGCATTAGAAAGGGTCAAGCCCGCACCTTTGCTTGCATCGCCGCCGATTAAGCTGACACCGGCTTTTTGATTTTGGTTCAGCATCGTCAATGTGCTGTTTGTGCCATTCAACGTAATTTGCTCATTACCGTCTTTGTCGTTGAGTTTCAACTTACCGCCGTCGGTCGTATCGGTCGTCAACGATGCCATCAGTTTGTTGTTCGTAGAGGTATTACCGCCATACATATTCAACGCGCCGCTGCCGCTCGTATTTTGCAACACCGCACCTGCTATACCGCTTGTTGTTTGCATTTCGATAATGCTGTCATCAGCTTTTGTTGTCATTTTGATACGGTTGTCGGTTGTCGCATTACCTGCACCGTCCTTCATCGTGAATGTCGCGCCACTACTGTTTGCCGCTATGTCGACAACCTTGTTTGCGCTGTTACCTGCGGCTGCGCCGGAATACATTGCAAATTCGGTATCCCCGTTATTGACATACAAATCAATACCTTTACCGCCGCCGGTATTTGCCAAAGTCAAATCCGCACCGGATGAAGACGTGCCGCCGTTCATTGCCGCACCTGTAACACCGCTTTGGTTCAGCATTTCCAATGTGCTGTTGGTGCCATTCAACGTAATTTGCTCATTACCGCTGGCATCTTTCAACTTCAACTGACCGCCGTTGGTCGTATCGGTTGTCAATGCCGCCATCAGCTTACGAGCATCATCACCCGTGCCAGCATACATATTCAATGTGCCGCTACCGCTGACATGCTTCAAATCGATACCGTTTAAGCCCTCAGTATTATGTAATTGCAATCTGCTTGTTGTCGAGTTGCCGTCGATTTCGATACGTTTATTTTCTGTTGTGCCATTGGCACCGCCGTTAGACATTGCCAACGATGTTGCGCTTGTTGTCGAGTTCAAAATCACCGTTTGTACCGGACTTTCCGTATTACCGGAATACATACTGAACGTGTTTGTGCCGGCATTACTGGTCATATTTATTCCGTTCGCGGCATTGCCGTTCAGCATATTAAATACCGCGCCGTTTGAGCCGGTGGTCAATGTTGCACGATTGGCTGTTGCGCCGTTCGTCATTGTGAGAGAACCGCCGCTATCTGTTGCCGTCAAGTCGATAACCTTGCTCGGCGATGCGCCCGTGCCGGAATACATACCGATATTTGCCGTATCGCCTTGCTTAGAAATTGCGATACCGTTACTGCCACCTGTGTTGTTCAAGTTCAACACGCCACCGGTTGAGGTGCTGTGCGCGTCAACCATATTGGTGCGTGACGTTCCGTTGGTGTGCGACAAAAGTATCTGACCTTCAACATTACCGCTACGCAGCATTTCTGCCACAATCGCCTGATTGGTGCTGTTATAAATCGCAAAGTCGCCGGTGTTTGCGTTCATCACAATAGACGGATTTGTATCTTGTCCGGCATTCATTGTGAACGTGCGAGCATTATTGATGGTCGTGTTACCGCTTGCATCAATTTTGAAGTTGTTGGTCGCAAACATTGCCGAACCGTCAGAGCCTTTTATATTAACTCTTTGCGTAAAGTTCGAACCGGTTCCGCTGCCCAATTCCAATTTTGAACCGTTATCGATTCTGACATCGTCGTGGAAAGTTGTTTTACTGTTCAGAGCCATAATCGCATCGACAATGAATTCATCAACCGTTTTAGACGAGCCGACCGTAATCACGTTTTTGCTTGCTTGTGTATCAACATTTAAGGCCGAACGACTTAATGTCGCATTGTTCACAACCAAATTATCCTGCATTGTGGTTGCGCCGGTCGAAGTTACCGTAAAGTTACCCGCACCAAAAGATGCCGAACCGTCATTGCCTTTTAATTGTATCTTTTGCGTTGAACCGTCGCCGGAATACATTGTGAACGTGCTACCGTTATCAATTTGAACATTATTATTAAAGTCCGTAATTGCATTAACCGTCAATGTATCGGTTGCTTTGTTTGCGCCGATAGTGACGGCATTATTGGTGCCCGTAACAACCTTAAACGCATCAGCCGTGCCGTTCTTGACAACCAAATCGTCTTTCATTGTGGTTAAACCGGTCGAAGTTACCGTAAAGTTGCCGGCCGCCAAAGAAGCACTGCCGTCAGAGCCGTTGAGCGAAATTTCGGTTGTGGCGCCATTGGTCATCGTCAACGTTTTTGCCGAATCAATAATCACATTGTTATGGAAAGTTGAAACGCCGTCAACATCGAGCAGACCGTCCAAATATGTTTTAGCTTTAACAGTTAATGTATCGGCCGAAGTCGAATTACCCAAGTTCACGTTGCCATAAGCGTTGAATGTATTTCCGTCGCTTACGGTAACCGTATTATTAAAGGTGTTTGTGCCGTTCCAAATATTATTATGTCCGAGCAAGTCTTCGATTGTTGCCTGAACCGTTGCTTTTGTGGCTAATGTGTTTTGACCGGTGACCGTGCCGCCGTCTGCCAAATATTGCGAATTACCTCTATCAACATCTTGATAAACGTTACCGTCGATTTTGATATTGGTAAAGTCGTTTGTGCCGTTCAAAATGTTGGCAACGGTTGTGCCGACGGTCTTTAACGTCGCCAATGTTCTGCCGGAATCACCTGTTGTTGTTACATTGCTGCCGGTATCAATGGCCGTCACATAGTTTGTGCCGTTGATGTTAAATTGCGAAGTGCCGTTTGCCGTGCCGACATTTAAGTGTTCTCCGCTCTTAATTGTTACATCGCTGTTAAAGGTTGAGGTAGCATTAACCGTCAAAGTGTCGGCCGCCGCATCACCTAATGTTGTATTACCCGTAACACTGGCCGCACCGTTAACCGTCAAGTTTGCATTTGAATCTGTTTTGCCGATGGTCACCGCGCTATTAAATTGTGATGTGCCGTCAACGTTCAAATTATTATTCAAATCCGTCAAACCGGTTACTTCCAAACCGTTTTTCGTAATCGTGACTTTATCGTCAAAGTTCGATGTGCTGTCAACATCTAACGTGCCTGAAGTATGGACATTACCTGTGCCATCCGCAACCGTAAACTTACCGCTGTCGGCATTAATACCGCCATTGAAGTATGCTATATTCGTAAATGTGTTGCTGGCACCATTCCATAAATTAGTGTGGCCGAGCAAGTCTTCGATTGTTGCCTGAACCGTTGCTTTTGTGGCTAATGTGTTTTGACCGGTGACCGTGCCGCCGTCTGCCAAATATTGCGTCGTTCCTCTATCAACATCTTCATAAACGTTACCGTCAATTTTGATGTTGGTAAAGTTGTTTGTGCCGTCGAGCAAGTTGGCAACGGTTGTGCCGACGGTCTTTAACGTCGCCAATGTTGTGCCGGAAGCACCTGTTGTTGTTACATTGCTGCCGGTATCAATCGCATTAACGGAATTTGTGCCGTTGATGTTAAATGTTGCTGTTCCGTTGCCGTTGTCGCCGACATTCAATGCTTGTCCGTTAGCGATTTTTGCGCCGCCGTTAAAGGTTGACAAACCGGTAAAGGTTGTTGCACCGGTCACGTCCAATGTGCCACCAACTGTTGTGTTGCCGGTAATATTGGTTGTGCCGTTAACCGTCAAATTCTTTTTACTCGATGTAGTGCCGATTGTTACGTTATCATTAAATTGTGATGTGCCGTCGACATTCAAATTACTATTTAAATCTGTCAGACCGGTTACTTCCAAACCACCGCTTGAGATGGTTAGTTTGCCGGTCATTGTATCGCCGGTCACATTCACATATCTGTCCTCAGCAGCGGTCTTCGTATAATAGTTTGTAAGGTCACTTTGGTTTTTGACCCAACCGACGGTTGCCAAGTGCGTATCTACTCCCGTGTCATTCGAAAAGTCGATGCCCGTGGCTCCTTGACTTGAATTTAATTTAAATGTCAAACTATCACCGCTAATATTAATTCCGTCCCAATCCACATATATAGAGCCTATATCTTCGTTATATACACTTATCCGACCAGTATCTATAGATGTTGTTCTTCCATTATAATCCCTATCATTATTTGATACTGTGATTTTATCGCCCAAAATTTCTACGTTAGGAGTCCCAGTAACAGTAGGAGTACCATAAACCGTCAAACCACTATGAGTGAGCTTTGATTTAATCTCACTATGATCAATGAACGAAATACCACTACCGTTCAAACGAAATTCTGAAGCAGTAGCAAAATTACCAAATAATCCTTCTCCAGTCAATTGTGTATAGCCTGCGGAACCGTTGTGAACACTAACTTCTGATGAAGATAATTTAGAAAATTCATTTCCTTCTCCGACTATTAAATCCCCACTCATTGTATCGCCGGTCACGTTCACATATTTGTCGTCAGCGGCGGTTTGCGTATTATAGTTAGACAGTGCATCCCATACGCCGCCGGATGTGACTAAATCGCCGCTTCCTGAAGTTACGGTACCTGTAGCGCCATATCCTGCCGCAGAACCTAAAGCTACGGTTTTATTAGTAATTGTTTGCTCAGTACCACCAACCGTAATCTTATCAATTTTACCGGCGTTGGTTTTTACCCAACCGACGGTTGCCAAGTGCGCATCTACTCCCGTGTCACCATTAAAATCAATACCCGTGGCTTTCCCTGAATCAGAGAAACTCAAACCTGTACTATCAACAGAAAAAACAACACCACCACTAGGTCGACGTAGGAGGATCGAAGATGAGGTTATTCTCATATCATTATATTCGTCATCATTAAAAAATAATCCGTTTGAAGATAATCGAGAATATTGAATTCCATCTCCGACTTTTAAATCACCGGTCATTGTATCGCCGGTTGTTTTGACGTATCCGGATAAGTCGGTCTTTTTAGCCAAATCATCCCAGCCGGTAATAGCCACGTCTGTTGTTGTTCTGCTATCAAGATACTTCACCTGAACGTGCCCTGCCTTGTCAGATTTGAGGACATCATACACAGCGTTCGGCTGCTCAGCAGTAAGATTCAAACCAAAGTCTAAATATGCTTTTGTCTCACTCCCACTCGTGTCGTGTCTAAGATTTACGCTTTTAATTAATTTTTTCATATCACCAGACAGATTAGACAGATTTTTTACATTATCAGTCAAACTGGTAATAGCATCCGCCGCGGCACCCTTCGCTATTTCAACCGATATAGAACTCGCTATATCACCTACATCTATCTTACTAATCTGTATATTACTTCCTGATGTAGCACTGTCAGCAGTCAGTCTGTCAGATGTTTGTCCCAAGACATTGACATCCATCTCAAAGTTTCCATTGGTGGCGTTCAACTGGCCTACGTTATAATTCGTTGTGAAGCCATCTATGGCATTTACGGTTGCACCACTGTCTAATTTTAAATTAGAAAAGTTGAATCTGGCGGTTGTTTGTTGGTTGCCTTGTTCCAACTGCCCCAAATACATAGTCGCATTGCTGCCAACGGTAATATTCTGATTTTGAATTAGGTTATAAAACGCAACATTCGCGCCGGAATTTATGTTCAAGTTTCCTTTTGTATTTTTGTCATTCGAACCTATAATTGCGCCGCCGAAAGATGAGATTCCGCCAATGTTAACAGTGCCTGTATTGAAAATATCATAGTATCCGCTGTCGGCGCTGGTCGAAGTTGATTTGTTTCCTTCCATACGCACATTATCCAAATTAGCCGTTGCGTTATTCCAAATTGTTCCCGTGTTGCCTGAGTTGTTGTTTAAAATTTGAGAATTAGAGATGTTTAGTTTTCCATCATACATGTTGTCGATAACATAAGTATTGTTATTGCCCTCAATGCGCACATTCTCCAACGTCGTTGTAGCACCGCTTCCATATGTCGCAACAGCCGCATAGCCTTTGTTGCCTAAAAAGTTGCTGTTTGATACAGTTACTGTCCCCGTGTTGTACAATCCCTTCTGAGTATTACCGATAAAATCAGCAGCAGTGACAGTTGCCGTGCCGGAGTTATTTAAACCGATGCTGTTGCCGACAAAGTTGGCGTTCTCTAAATTGCTGATAGTGCCCTTATTTTCCACACCTGTCGTATTTGCAATATAATCACCTGCTAAGTTAGAAATGGTCTTGTTAGAATCGTTGAAAACACCTGTGGTGTTTTTAATATATGAGCCTCCTAAGTGAGTAATTGAACCTTGATTCTGTACACCGTAGGCATTACTCTGATAATCACCCTTTAAATCATAGATATCACCACTATTAAGCACACCTGTGCCATTAGCGATATATTTGCCGTCTAAGAAAGTAATTGTACCTTTATTATTTACACCGGTGGAATTGTGATAATAATTACCTTCTAATTTTTGAATGGTCCAGGCATTATTGTTCGTAACACCTGTGGTGTTTTGAATATATGTGCCGCTTAATAAACTAGTAATTGACGCGTTAGTTACTACCCCATTGTTATTATTATAGAAAGAACCGATTAAAGACTCAATAGATTTATTATTGACAAAGCCATACTCTAAATTATTGAATATTGCACCGCTGAAATCAGCTTTCATCGTTCCATTATTTACAAAGCCCGTTCCTTTCTTACTTCCACTTGAGTTTGTAAATATGGCTTCAACAGTTCCGTCGACCGTTCCCGTATTATTTACACCGGTGCCACCGGTTTTCAAATCAAATTTACTGCCGGAAGTGATATTGGTTATTGTTCCGGCATTATCTACACCTAAACCTGGAGTGTCGACTTGTATATTCAAATTTGTAATTGTTCCGCCATTATAGATGGCTTTAACTGGCTTATAAAATGCGGCATACAAATCACCAACACTGGCACTGCTGCTTATCTCTATTATATTTGCAGCTACACCTACGGTATTGTCAAAGTAAATAGGGGAACCGGTTGCGCCGATAGTGGTACCGGTGCCATCTACGGAAAGAACTGAGCCAGATGAAAACCATTTATTTGAAAGTGTTTCTCCATCCCTAAGTATAACCCCCACAGCGCCACCGGCCCCTACTTCATCATAAGTGCTCGGTTTAGAAGTTGGGAACGTATAGCCAGAAACTGTTGGTGCGGTAGAAGCACTGTCATATTTGTAAGTGAAGCTCTCCGTCTCCGTCAAACTGCCCGGCTTCGCTATAGATACGGTACCGCTATTAGAGCCCCTCCCTGAAGATACGCCATAATACCCCGGATTATAATTATACTTGCTATACTCTGTGGTATAGTCCATGTTATACGAAGAACCACCTATCGCGCTATATCCGCTGTCATATAGAGGGGAGCCCAAGCCCTCACTCCAATAGAAATTCTTTGAAAATTCACCCTTATAGTTCGAAATATCTGCCCTTGCTTCATTCGGTGCCATTACTGCCGTAGCACCAAGTGCAAAAATACCGATGTTTATCAGCCAGCATTTCCTTAGGACACTCCTGTATTGACGAGTGAGTAATCCGATTGCTGAGCGAGTATATTTTAACATAGCGAAGTCCCCTTCATAATAGCGTTAATAAATTTCCATAACTTTTTGCAGATAGATTCTTC
>CAMAJR010000045.1 GCA_945835885.1 uncultured Alphaproteobacteria bacterium | reverse complement strand
CAGCCGTCCCGGCTTCCTCAGAATGACAATGTGCGTGTTTCCTTTTTCGTCATCGTGAGGAGCGTTTCCCTTCCCGTCATCGTGAGGAGCGTTTTCTTTTTTGTCATCCTGAGAAGGCGAATGCCGACGTGAAGATCTCCTCTCTTGTTGTGCGGCCTCGGGCGTTATAAAGCAGCAATATAATCACTTTGCGGTAATTGCACAGCGCCTAAGGAGATTCTTCATTTCGCTGGCGCTTCGCTCAAAATGACGTGCTTTGTTTCTTGTTACAACAACGGCTGTCGCCGGCACATTTTTCACAAGCGAAAAATGTGATAGCTATATTTGTGATAACATAAATTACCTTTTAGAGATGTTGCGCATTGTCAGAAAAAGCTGTTTATAGCAAATAATTCCTTGATTACAATAAATTACAGATATACCCCGAAGGGTAAGCTTTGCCTTGCGTCAAAGGTAATATCATATGGTCTTCCGGCGGAATTTTGTATCGTTTGCTGATTTACCAGAAATCCTATCCCATTAAGCTAATACAAAATATTCCCCTCTTTTCTAACTTCACACTAAAAACGCCCTGCTCTGTTGTATGCAAGGCGTTTTTTAGATTTCAGGAATACCGTCCGGCCTTAAATACCGGTTTTAGTCGGCTTACCGTTTTTAAGCGTCGGCCTCGTCGGTGCGCGGCTCATTAACGGCATCTTCCGCCAATATTGCGCTTTCTGCTTCGGTATCAATCACGTTATCGTTCTCCTCATCGATTTCCGCATCGGTGCCTTCATCGGCATCAAGCTTTGTGACAGATACCACCTTTTCATTCTCGGCGGTGCGGAATAAAATCACGCCCTGCGTCTTACGGCCGGCAACACGAATATCATCAACCGGCATACGAATCAGCTTGCCGCCGTCGGTTACCATCATAATATCCTTATCGTCGGTAATCGGGAACGAGCTGACAACCTCTTTGTTGCGCGGCGACATTTCCATATTGGCAATACCGCTGCCGCCACGACCGGTTACACGATATTCATACGACGAAGAACGCTTACCATAACCGGTTACCGTCACGGTTAAGATAAATTCTTCAAGCTTTTGCATTTCCTCGAATTTTTCCGGCGTTAAAATATTCAGCAAGCCGGTTTGATCGGCGGTAATGCAACTGGTTTCGCCGCTTTCGGCATCAATACGTTTCATCGCGGAAGAAACTTTCAAATACTCGTCGCGTTCTTCAATCGGTGCTTTAATATGTTTAAGCATCGTCATTGAAATTACTTCATCTTTTGGTGCAAGTTTAATACCGCGGACACCGGTCGAATTACGTCCGACAAACACACGAACATCGGTTACCGGAAAACGAATGCACTTGCCTTGGCGCGTTGCAAGCATAATATCGTTGTTCTCGTCACACATCGCCACGTTAATCAACTTATCGCCCTCATCGAGCTTCATCGCGATTTTACCGTTGGATTGAACATTAACAAAGTCCATCAAGCTGTTGCGGCGGATATTGCCTTGAGCGGTGGCAAACGCAATCGAAACGCCTTTGCACTCCTCCTCATTTTCCGGCAATTTCATAATAGCGGTAATGTTTTCGCCGTTTTCGAGCGGAAGCAAGTTAATAAACGGCTTACCCTTTGAAGTCGGCGAACCGAGCGGCAGTTTATAAACCTTCATCTTATACACAATACCGCGGCTTGAGAAGAACAACACCGGCGTATGTGTGCTGGCCACAAATAAGCGCGTCACAAAATCCTCATCTTTGGTGGTCATACCGGACTTACCCTTACCGCCGCGTTTTTGTGCCTTATAGGCATTCAGCGGCACGCGTTTGATATAACCCTCTTCGGTCACGGTTACCACCATTTCTTCACGTTGAATCAATGACTCAATATCTTGATTATATTCAATGTCTTGAATTTCGGTCATACGCGGGGTGGCGTATTCATCTTTAACCGCCACCAATTCATCGCGCATAATGCCGTAAAGTTTCTCACGGCTCGAAAGAATCGACAAGAACTCTTTAATGGCCGCGCCCAAATCCACCAATTCTTCGTGAATCTTATCACGTTCCAAACCGGTCAAACGTTGCAATTTCAAGTCCAAAATTGCACGCGCTTGGTCTTCAGACATACGATAAATGCCGTTTTCAACCTTTCTATCCGGTTCATCAATCAGCTTCACCCAATCTTCAATCGTGCCGGCCGGCCATTCACGCGCCACCAATTGTTCGCGTGCATCTTGCGGGGTCGGTGCATTTTTAATCAGCTCAATTACAGGGTCCAAATTTTCGACCGCAATCGCCAAACCGACCAAAACGTGCGCTCTGTTGCGTGTTTTGTTCAGACGGAACACGGTGCGACGGCGAATCACCTCTTCGCGAAACTCAATAAAGGTCGAGATAATATCCTTGAGGTTCATCATCATCGGACGACCGCCGTTAATCGCTAACATATTCATACCGAAACTGGTTTGCAATTCGGTATATTTATAAAGCTGGTTCAAAATCACATCAGCTTGAAAATCACGCTTGATTTCAATCACAATGCGCACACCTTGACGGTCGGACTCGTCGCGAATATCAGAAATACCCTCAATGCGTTTATCTTTCACAAGTTCGGCAATATGAGCCACCAAATTGGCTTTATTAACCTGATACGGCACTTCATGCACGATAATCGCTTCTTTATCTTTGCGGATTTCTTCTATCGAGCATTTGGCACGCATCATAATCGAGCCACGGCCGGTTAAATAGGCCTGTTTGGCACCGCCGTAACCCAAAATCAAACCGCCGGTCGGAAAATCCGGTCCCGGCACAATATTGATTAAATCTTCAATACTGATGTCCGGATTATCGATATAGGCGCAGCAAGCGTCAATCACTTCGCCTAAATTATGCGGCGGAATATTGGTTGCCATACCGACGGCGATACCGCTGCCGCCGTTAACCAGCAAATTCGGAAAACGTGCCGGCAACACAGTCGGTTCTTGCAACGATTCATCATAGTTCGGCATAAAGTCAACGGTATCTTCATCCAAGTTATCGGTCAAGCAAGCGGAAACTTTCGCTAAACGTGCTTCGGTATAACGCATCGCCGCCGCACCGTCACCGTCCATTGAGCCGAAGTTACCCTGCCCATCCACAAGCGTCACACGCATAGAGAACGGTTGCGCCATACGAACCATTGCTTCATAAATAGAACGGTCGCCGTGCGGGTGATATTTACCCATAACATCACCGACGATACGCGCCGATTTACGATACGGTTTGGTTGAATCGTAGCCGTTTTCATACATTCCGTAAATAATACGACGATGCACCGGTTTCATACCGTCTCTGGCATCCGGAAGCGCACGCGAAACAATTACGCTCATCGCGTAATCCAAATAACTGCGGCGCATTTCTTCCGAAATCATCGTCGGGGCAATATGATCGGTTTTTACCACACTCATTTCTTGTGTTTCTTGAATTTCTTCAGTCACTTTATACCTCTTTAATTTTCTTAAACATTAAACTGACTAAATATAGCAAACCCGCGCTCGGATAAAAAGCATTTTTTGATTTTTATCCACTTAATTCGAGGATTTTTTTATCATATAACCACAAAAAAAGAGCCGGCAAATAACCGACTCTTTTTTAATATCATCAGTCCGAAATTTAGAAGATATAACGAATACCTAACATAATTTCGTTAGCTTTTGATTCAACCTCTGCTCTTGTGCTGATTGTTTTAACTTCGTGCTTGCTGATACTATTTTCCTTTACAAAGTAGTCAGAGAAGTTACCGTAATCGATGTAGCGATAACCTAAGTCAGCCGCAAAGTGGTCGTTGATTTCGTAAGAAACACCGAAGCCCAATTGCCAAGCGAGTTCTGTTTGGTGAATGGCTTGTTCTTGAGTTCCGAGTTTTAATCTGGCACCGCCCAAACCGGCACTGATATACGGTGTGAACGGCGTCTTTGTATAGAAATCATAATAAGCGTTAAACATCAACGCTTGAACTCTTAATTCTGCTGTAATATCGTCTTCTGCACCGCTGAATGTCTTTTTAGCATCATCCGTGCGGGTATATTCCGCTTCAATTCTGAATGCGCTGTTGGTAAACGGGAATTTAACACCGAGTGCACCGCTGCCGCCGATTAAATCTTTATCTATATTTTGTTTGTTATGTTCAACCGTTACGGAATTTTCCGTAATAGCATATTTTAATTTTGCGGATAAATACGGGTTAAATTCAAAAGCATTAGCATTAAACGCAAAAACCGATGCAACACCGGCGAGTAACAACAGTTTTTTCATAATTAGGATCCTTTCGTATAATATTGTTTTCATTTATACTAAAACATATATACTTTAATATATTGTTAACGTCAAGCGTTTTCTTGTTATACACAATTATCTGTTAATTTGCAGACTTTATTTTTGCCACTTCGGCACGAGCCAAAGCATCACAACGCTCGTTTTCGGCGTGTCCGGCGTGACCTTTGACCCAAATCCAACGAATTTCGTGCCGACCGACCAGTTCATCAAGCCGTTGCCATAAATCAATATTTTTGACGCCCTGTTTTTTGTGCGCCGTCTGCCAACCGTTTTGCTTCCATTTTTGCATCCATTCGGTAATTCCCTTCATCACATACTGACTATCGGTATAGAGCGAGATGTTGCAAGTTTTCTTTAAGGCGCTCAGCGCCTCTATGACAGCCATCAGTTCCATACGGTTGTTGGTAGTATTTTCTTCACCGCCGCTTAACTCTTTTTCCACATCTTTATAGCGCAGAATCGCCCCCCATCCGCCGGCCCCGGGATTACCGGAGCAAGCACCGTCCGTAAATATTTCCACACGCGCGCTCATTCCATTTCTTTCAAAAATTCACGGAAAAACTCATTAAGAAGCAAATCATTAGCATCTTCCGTGCGTATTACTTTTGCCACAAACGAGCGTAAGTTGTTTTTGGCACCGAAAATCCGAAAAGATTTCGGCATTGCCCCATCTGCGCCGACCACGCCGTTTATTTCAAAATCATCTTCAATAAATTCCGAAAACATAATTTCAATATGCGCAAAATTCATAATTCCGCGCGGCGGCAAACGCAACTCCGGTTTGGTAATCAGATTGAGATGTCCCTCAAGACCGAGCATATTTGCCGTTATATTATAATTGGAAAAACGCACGCGATTATATTCACCTCCGGTATTATCAGTGGTGCAAGTCAAATATAATTCGTGCGCAATCACGTTACTGTCATTGATACAATGCACATCAAAACCGATTTTCACATATTTTTGCGGCGGTATATCAATCGTTTTCGGATACAAAATATCTTCATCATTGTTTTCTAAAATATCCAAAGTGCGATTTTCTATTTTCAGCGCCACATTCGGTTGCGGCCGACGCCCGAACATACCGGCAATCACGGCATACGGCGCAGGAACATTGTTTGAGCCCGAACGAATGTAAATCGTGTTGCCGACAGTTGTCATCAATGGTGCAACCTCCGACTTCGGAATATAAGTCGCCAAATAACCGTCACCGTTTTTATCTTCACAAATAATATGATTACGCACTTTATTGTGGCTCGGAATGGTGCAGCCGGAAATTGCATTTTCAACCCAACTCATAAAGCGATGCACATTACCGACTTTAACTTTTGCTTTTGCCACATCGCCGACATCCATATCGCGTGAACATTCCACGCCCCAAACAATAACACCGCCTTCGGAATTACCAAAACCGGAAATGCACTTGGCCAAGTTGCGTCTGTCATCGGGACTGAGCGACCAACCGTGTTTGCCGGCAGAAGATGCTTGTTTGAAATCCATAAACAGTTCTTCGGTCTGACGATAGCGAATAAACTCGTCCAACGCATCTTCGCCGAAATAAATCAGCTTTTCAAAAATATCTTCCGCCCGCGACATTGTGAACTCCCTTTTGTTGTTTTGTTATGTTATGCCACATTACCGCGAAAAATGCAACGACAAATCTATAAGAATTAACAAATCCATAAAAAGCATAAAACAATGTATTTAATTTACATAATTTTAATCAGTAATTATCATTTACACCATTTTTGAATTTGCTCGGCTTGCGGATAGTCTTTTAAATTACCCAACAGCGTATAAGTCAGCGGGCTGCAGAAGATTTGTTGAGCCGCTTGCATAACCTGCTCTTTGGTCACACTGTCGATTTTGGCGATAACTTCCTCTATCGGAATAAAGCGATTATGCAACAAATAACGGCGCGCAATTGCCTCCGCGGTAGAAGATGAGCTTTCAAGCGCCATCAACATACCGGCTTTGTGTTGCACTTTGACGCGGTCAAGCTCAGTATCGGTAACATATTCGTTGCAAATGCGTTTTATTTCATCGGTCACGACCGGCACATAATTCTTGATTTCATCTGCTTCCAAACCGGCGTAAATTCCAAAAATTCCGTTTTGCGTAAATGTGTTATTAAAACTGTAAACAGTATATACCAACCCGCGTTTTTCTCTGATTTCTTGAAACAAACGTGAAGACATACCGCCGCCTAAAATGGCTGAAAGCAATGACACGGCATAACGGTTTTCATCAAAGCAATCAACACTCTTAAAACCGAGCAAAACCTGCGTTTGTTCAATATCGCGCTGTTTGATAAATTCGCCGCCGGTGTATATTTGTTTATCGGCAATAAAATTCTTTGCGGTTTGCAATCCAGCCATTCGTTCTTCAACCATCTTCACAAATTCGGCGTGTTGTAAATTGCCGACGGCCACAACCACAATATTTTCCGCCGCATAATTGCTTGCCATATAACGGCGCAACGTGTCGGCATTAAACGAGCGAACTTTTTCTGCCGGTCCCAAAATCGTGCGTCCTAAGGCCTGTTTTTGATAAGCCGTCTCCTGAAAATAATCAAACACGATATCACTCGGATCATCAAAGGTTTGTTTAATTTCCTGAACAACAACCTCACGTTCTTTATTCAGCTCGTCGTCGGCAAAAGTCGGCGCCATCACCATATCTGCCAGCACATCAATCGCCAACTCCAAATCGTTTTTGAGCATTTTAGCATAAAAAACCGTGAACTCGCGGCTGGTATAAGCGTTGGTAGTGCCTCCGACATTTTCGATATCTTCCGAAATTTGCAGGGCGTTACGTTTGCTTGAACCCTTAAAAACCATATGCTCCAAAAAGTGAGAAATACCGTTCATATCAGGCGTTTCATAAGCACTGCCGGTATGAACCCATATTCCGACCGAAACCGTTTCCGTTTGCGGGCGTTCCACCGAAAGCACACGCAGACCGTTTGTTAAAGTTGTTACATTCACTTCCATTTAAATTCTTCCTCTTATCTTAAAAATCAATTTGACAGCATTATATTGTCGGTTATAAGATAAATCAATCGAAATTAACAAAAATATTTAAATAGGAGTATGTATATGGATAAAAAGCCACATTTTGCCGTTGTATTATCCGGTTGCGGTCGTGCTGACGGTTCAGAAATTCATGAAGCGGTGTTTGCGCTTTTGTGCATTGAAAATATGGGGTGCACCTATCAATGTTTTGCCCCAAACATTAAGCAAACATCCGTAATCAACCATCTCAACAACGAACCGATGAATGAAACACGCAATGTTTTGATTGAAGCGGCGCGTATTGCGCGGGGTAATATTTTGGATTTAAAAGAATTTAATGTTGATGATTTCGACGGAATTATATTTCCGGGCGGCTTAGGCGCCGTAACCAACTGGTGCGATTTTGCGCAAAAAGGTGTGGAATGCACGGTCAATACAAGTATTCGCTCGGTTATCCGCCAATGTTATGACAAAGGACTTGTTATCGGAGCAATGTGTATCGCACCGGCTATGGTGGCGATGGTCTTAGCCGATAAAAAAATACACTTTACACTCGGGGCCGGCGGTGCTATGGCGGAAAAGCTCGAAAATCTCGGCGTTGTGCACGAAGAAGTCGGGGTTACGGAGGTGTGTATAGACCGCAAAAACCGTATTTGCACAACACCGGCATATATGCTTGCGACAAATATGACGGATGTTTGCCAAGGGGCTCAAAACCTTGTGGGAGCAATGTGTCAGCTGATTGAGGCGTAATATAAAAAAGTATGGCCGACTATCAATCGGTCATACTTTTTTTGTGACAACTTAAAAAAGTTCAGACATTCCCCCGTTCTTTGCGCAAAGCATAGAGATATTCACCTAAATTCAATCTCTTGTGACCGATAATACGAATAGAAGTAATTTTAAATCCGACTTCTGTGTTCACGCCTTTGACATTTTCGCATGTGCCATGTTGAACCCGAAAGGAAATTTCCGTCCCAACCGACATACCGTTCAATACCTTTTCATATTCAGCACATTTACAATCAGCATCTTGATAATCACTGGTAAGAAACTGTATTCCGACCGGTTTCGCCAACATAATATGTTGACCTGCGTGCGATTCATCCGGCAAAATATAGGAGGTGATATCCACACAAATAATCTCAGACCCCGGACATTTGTTACCGTCGCCAAACACGATAATTTGAGGTTGTCTGCCTACAACTGTGCCGTAAAATTCCGTCTTTAATGATAAATCCATATAAAAAAAATAACCGTTGCCTTTTCAACGGAGCAAGTTAATAATAAAAGTTATGCCTTTGTTTCTACATTATACGGATATATTTGTCAATGTATTTTCGGCAATGTTAAGTTTTTTTTGCTTGCATTCCCGATTTTTTGCATTATGCTATGCGTAATGTGATTTTTTATGAAGAGGAAAAAATGAAAGTTAGAACCAGATTTGCCCCAAGTCCGACCGGCTATATGCACATCGGCAATTTACGGACCGCACTTTATGAATACTTAATCGCCAAAGCCAACGGCGGCGACTTTATTCTGCGTATTGAAGACACTGACCAAAAACGTTATGTGGAAGGTGCGACCGACATTATTTATAAAACGCTTAAACGTGTCGGTATGAATTGGGACGAAGGGCCGGATATCGGCGGAAATTACGGTCCGTATGTGCAATCAGAACGCAAGCCGCTGTATGCCGAATACGCTCACAAATTGGTTGAACTTGGTGGAGCACATTATTGTTTTTGCGCTCAAAAAGAAGAAGATAAAGATGCCGATGAAGATGCGTCGGAAGCATACATCAAGCTCAAAGACCCGTGCAAACACATTCCGCTTGAAGAAGCAAAAGCGCGTATTGCCGCCGGCGAGCCGTTTGTGGTGCGTCAAAACATCAATAAAAAAGGCACATCGCTATTTCATGATGTGGTCTATGGCGATATCGAGATTGATTATGACGAGCTCGACGAAGGTGTGTTGCTCAAAAGCGACGGATTGCCGACCTATAACTTTGCCAATGTGATTGATGACCATTTAATGGGGATTACGCATGTTGTGCGCGGTAACGAATATATTTCTTCCACGCCGAAATATAACTTGATTTATGAGGCATTTGGTTGGGAACCGCCGATTTATGTTCACGTTCCGCCGGTTATGAAAGACGCACAACATAAGCTCAGCAAACGCAACGGCGATGCATCGTTCCAAGATTTGGTGGCAAAGGGCTATCTGCCGGAAGCGATTTTGAACTATATCGCCCTCCTCGGCTGGAACCCTGGAGATGAAAGAGAAATCTTTTCACTTCAAGAACTTGAAAAATGTTTTTCAAGTGAAAGATTGAATAAATCACCGGCAATTTTTGATATTACAAAACTGACTTGGATGAACGGTTGCTATATCCGCAACTTATCCGCCGAAGAATTTCATACTTTGGCACTCCCTTACTATAAAGAATTACCGCAATCACTTGATTTTAAAGCATTAAGTGCCGTTTTGCAACCGCGTATCGAAACCCTCGGACAAATTCCGGCAGAAGTTACATTTTTAGCGCAAGTACCGGTATATTCAAACGAGCTTTACATCAATAAAAAAATGAAGACGGATACGGATATTGCCTGCAAAGCATTAGAACTTGTCCTACCAGTCTTAAGCGGTGTAACCGATTGGAATAACGAAACTTTATTTGAAACATTGAAAAGCATTGCGGTTGCAAACGAGATGAAAAACGGGCAAATTTTGTATCCGGTGCGAATTGCGCTTTCCGGACTTGAAACAACGCCGGGCGGTGCTACCGAACTCGCTTGCGTTTTAGGCAAACCTGAGACCATAAATCGCATTAAAAATGCAATTAACAAATTAAAACAATAGCTTATCGGAGAGAATTATGAAACTTATCAATTTAACCTTAGCTTCTTTGTTGTTGGCAACATCGGCTTTTGCGGCAAATATGGCGGACGATTTTAATACCATCGATGCCAACGGTGACGGCGTGATTACCCCATCGGAAATGGCTACGGCGCAACGCGAATCTTTGGACGCACAAAACGACGGCATAATGAATCTGCTGGACAAAAACGGCAACGGCTCGGTCAGCAACGAAGAATATATGACCTTCTACGGCAAACTCGCAACCGGCGATAAAGAGTTAGAACAAGTCAAACAACAATTCAATAACTTGGATAAAGACGGCAGCGGTGATATTTCGGCCAACGAATTGGGCTCGTTTCGTGAAGGTTCTTTAGATAGAGAAAACACGGAGTTTTTTCAGGCGGTTGATACCGACAAGGATGGTCAAATTTCTAAAAAAGAATATGACGCATTCGTGCAGGGAATTAAGGGGTTGTTTGATTCAGCCGGTTCGGATTATTTGAAATAATCACTTCGTTTTTTTAATGATTACTGCCTTGGAACTGTTTTTCAGGGCAGTTTTTTTATATTTCGATTCCCCTTGACAATATCACGATTTATCGCTATTTTGTTTTTCGTAAAACTTATAATTTTGGCAAAATGTATCATTAACTCTAAATATTATTGCTTATGGAATATTTTAAAAATCTTTTCCGAAAAGCAGCCCAATCATTTGTTATTTCAACTGTTTTGATTGTTTTTTTGTGGGGAACACTTTATCATCTCACAGATTTTTCAACAATCACCGACTACTTTTTCATCGGTTTGCTTGTTTGTGTGCTTAACACGCTTGTTTCCAATCTAAGCAAGCACAAAAAGAATGTATTATATGTGAAAAGCAGTTGGATTATTATGGCCGGAGCAGTGTTGTTACTGCATCATACAGGTTTTGATACCGCCGCCGTTTTTTTGGCTGCCGCAATTTTCATATCGCCTTGGGCCTCATTAACTGAAGGAATTGTCAGTTTATCTTTGCTGATAACATTGGCTTGGATGATGCCATAACCGAATGTATTTTCAAAAAATCCCTCGTCGCTTAATCGCCACGAGGAATTTTTTTTAACCGAATTTTATGAATTAATGTTTACAATATGGCTGTATATTGATGTAACGGAGGCAAAAATGAATTTACAAGCTATTGATAATAAAGGACAAATAATAGAATGGGACGAAAAAATCCTAAAAGGCAAAAAAACAGTTTTGTATTTTTATCCTAAAGATAATACTTCCGGTTGCACCAAAGAAGCGTGCGATTTTCGTGACAATATGAATCGCTTACTTGTTTATGCCGATGTTGTCGGTGTCAGTCCGGACAATATAACAAGCCATCAAAAGTTTCAGCAAAAACAAAATCTTAACTTCACGTTAGTGGCAGATGTTAATCACGAATTAGCCGAAAAATACGGCGTATGGAAGGAAAAATCGCTGTATGGACGCAAATATATGGGCATTGAGCGCTCAACCTTTATCATCAACGCGCAAGGCGAAATCGAAAAAGAATGGCGCAAAGTCAAGGTTACCGGTCATGTTGAGGAAATAATTTCTGCCTTGTCTGAATAAATTATATCATCAATATCGTTAAATTAATACGTTCTATTTAACAAAATTGTTGAAAAAGCGAGCACATCTTTCTGAATGGAACGTCAGCAAAATGAAGAATCTCCTTAGGCGCTGTGCAATCGCCACGAAGTGCTTATGTTGCTGCTTTATTAAACGCCCGAGGCCGCACGGCGACGCATAAAATTCTCACGTCGGCATCCGCCTCCTCTGGATGACACTTAAGTTCTTTGTTTTTTTTCAACAAATTCGTTTAATAGAGAGAATTTTTATTATTGATAAAACTGCCGAAACATATATAATGACCATAATCAAAATATCATTAAATATGGGAAAATTATGAATTACAAGAGCCAATCTGTATAGTTTTTGGCTTGTTTTGGCAACAATTATGCTGTTCTTCGGTTTTCATTTAGCGTGGACAAGTCTTTCAAGTATGTGGTTCAAAGCTATTTTGATTCTCTGTGCTTTTGCTTTTGAAGATTGTATCGTGCTATGGCTTTGTTTGCATCATCTTCAACAGTTCCCCAAAAATGCAAACACTGACAGTAATGAATTATCCGCTATTTCCAACAGTTTTTTGCTCTATTTTCCGATTTTGGCAATCACATTCGGGAGTTATGCGTGGGTAAATATTTACTTGTTTCTCTTCACCATAATTATGGCAGTATTATTCTTTTTTGAAGGCGTTTGCATTATCGGAATTCATGATGAAGTGAAATGTAATATCCATTGAGAATTTATCCCCCTTTTTTGATTAACTTCAAAAAGGTGGATATTTAATTATATTTATACGATGGCATTTTTATTTTGTTTATCAACAACTTTATATATCTATCATTATTTTTTTCGATAAAATCATTTTTTTTTACACAAAACATAAAAAAGTTCTTGCATTTTATTTTTTTTTGCCGTATAAGCAATTTTGTTAATGATACTTACCGCCATTAACAATGTATATGGCTCGTTTCGGAAACATCAAATTTTTTGAGATGTGAGTTATAACAAAGAACATTGGGGCGTCGCCAAGTGGTAAGGCATCGGCTTTTGGTGCCGACATTCGTTGGTTCGAATCCAGCCGCCCCAGCCATAACAGATAAGCCACCTTTTAAGGTGGCTTTTTTCCTTTGTTTGCAAGGCTTTCAGGCTAGTCCGTGTAAGTCAAATTAAAAACAGACTCTCCCGAGCATTTACACGGACCAGTTATATCTAGTTTCCTTATTTTTCAAGCATTTATGCAATTTTATCTCCCAAATATACAATAACGTGATTTCGGGAGAAGATGAACTTTATTTACCTGAGGGAAAGAAGTTTGAGTTTAAACAACCATAACCCTATGCCTGACCTACACTATAAGCATATAATCTTAACAAATCAATAAAAAAGATGTTTTACGTAAAATAGAGCTTAATTTATACCCTCAGAGATACAAATTATTATGTAAACTTTAATTTAAGCCTTTACTGTTAATCTAACTTTAAGAGGTATAATATGGCAGGTATAAATATCAGGGATTCATATAAACAATGGCTTATAAAGCAAGGTTTAAAGACTGAAACACCGAGCAAACATTCCAGCACGGTGACCGAATATTTACGACGGATTGATCGTATTTGCGATAAACATTATAAAAGCCATGACGCTACTGCTTGGAATAAATTAACTAAAAACATTCAGGCCTTATTAATTTCTTATCATGAATGCCAAACCAAGGAATATCTAATCAACAAACAAAACATTGATGCTTTTCTAAAATATTTTAATGATATTTCAAACAGTAATCAAATTAATCTAAATTTAAAAGTCAAGCTTAGTTTTATCAGCCAGAAAGAAAGCCAATTCATCACTATAACGACTTTCAAAGAGCTTATTTCTTTTGTTTTGGTATTTAAGGGCATTTTAGATATTGCAAAAAATATATCGAAATTAAGCGAGATTCATGATGTTCTCACCTTTTACAAGTTGACTTTTTCTAATGGAGCTCCGGAAAGACAAATTTCATTATACCAAAACGCTATTGAAAAATTATCATGTGGCGATTCTCTGATCGAAAATTTAATATTACACGTTGAATATATGAATGATTATACGGTTAAAGGCTTGGCCGGCTTAAATAAATTTTATACCTTTTTAAGTAATCCGCCGGCAAATGATAACAATCGAACCTCATTACATCTTGTAAAACTAAAAAAAGACCGTGATGATGATAAGATTAATAACTGCCTTATCATTATTTCCGGTTATCGTGATAATTTCATGAAATGCCTTACCCAGACCAATCAGACAGGAAGCACGGCATTACAAATAAAAGCGCATTTTCAAACAGGAGGTTATCTACGTGCTGACGAAGTTGCCAGTGCGTTTGGCATTGATCCTAAAACACTCTGGAGACTTAAAAAAGACGGACTTTTTTCGCCTGATTTTGGAACTTTCTATCATGAAGATAGAATTAATCAATATTTACAAGAGCATTTTCATAGAGCTCAAGCGCCATATCCTGATATAGACTATTCTCAAAAGAATATTAAATGGCATAATCGCCGTGATGCCGCCAAAAAGTTAGGCGTAACAGAAAAAACAATTCTTAATTATACCAAAAAAGGTTTATTAACTTATACAGACTATGCTCCAAAGGCTCCGCGATATTATCCGCCTGAAATAGAATTTTTAGCAAAAAATAATCCATAATTTTTGTAAAATT
>CAMAJR010000044.1 GCA_945835885.1 uncultured Alphaproteobacteria bacterium | reverse complement strand
TTCCACTTCAAATCGGCCGGATTCTTTTCTGCCGTAACGCGAATAGCTTTTCCGTTAACCACAAGCTTACCGTCCTTAACTTCAACAGTGCCGTTAAAGCGGCCGTGCATTGTGTCATACTTGAGCATATAAGCCATATAATCAACATCAATCAAGTCATTGATGCCGACGATTTCAATATCATTTCTTGTTTGAGCTGCGCGGAAAACCAAACGTCCGATACGACCGAAGCCGTTAATACCTACGCGAACAACCATATTTATTCTCCTAAAAAATTTGATGTGCGGACAGCCCCGCACGGGCATAAGTTTCTAAAACTGCGGCTAATTTATCATTAAAGATAAAAATTTCAAGCAAAATTTTTGAATTGTGATAAAAAATCGCCTATCATATATAAAAACCGTCGGATTTCAACGACGGTTTTTATATGATATATTCGAGATATTTAATCAAATTTACGACCGATGCACTGATATTCAAAGCCGAGTTTGAGCACCTCCTCCGGTTTCAACATATTACGGAAATCAAAAATTTTCTTAGTGCGCATCAGTTGCGCCACACCGTTCAAATCAGCACCGGCAAACTGCTTCCATTCGGTCAAAATAACCAAAACATCAGCATCTTTGACACAAGCATACATATCGTCGGCATACGCAATTTTATCGCCGAGCAACTGACATGCCGTGCCCATAGCTTTCGGGTCATACGCCGTAATATCGGCCTTGTTTTTCAGCAATGCGGCAATCACATCCATTGCCGGACTTTCTCGACAATCGTCTGTTCCGTCCTTAAACGCCAAACCCCAAACGGCAATTTTGGCATTCGGAATTTGCTTAGCCGCCTTCATCACACGTTCAGCCATTTCTTCCTTACGCTTCCGATTCCCTGCAATCGTTGTTTCAATCAGTTCAATCGGTGTGCCGACAGCTCTGCCCATAAATGCCATCGCCATTGTATCTTTCGGAAAACAGCTGCCGCCAAAACCAAGTCCGGCATTCAAAAAACGAGGGCCGATACGGCTGTCTAAGCCCATACCTTTAGCCACTTCGGCAACATCGGCTCCTGATTTTTCGCAAAAATTCGCAATTTCGTTAATATAATGAATCTTCATCGCCAAAAACGCGTTTGAAGCATATTTTATCGTTTCGCTCGAACGACGCGATACAACCAACATATTTGTTTTATCGGCAAACGGCGCATATAATTCTTTAATCAATGCTGTTGCTTTTACGGAATTTGAGCCGACAACAATTCTGTCCGGATTAAAGAAATCGTGGATAGCAAAACCTTCTCTTAAAAACTCCGGCAAAGAAATAACATCAAAACGTGCCGTCGGATTTTTAGACCGGATAAGTTGTTCAATATTGTCACCCGTTCCGACCGGAACAGTTGATTTTGTGGCTATAACGGTATAATCGGTCAGATATTCCGAAAGTTCGGTTGCGGCAGCATAAATATATTTTAAATCCGCCTCATGCGTAATCGGATGCGGCGGTGTTCCGACAGCTATCAGCACCAAATCAGCATTGGTAACGGCTTTGCGCATAGAGGTTGTAAAACTTAAGCGCCCGGCGGCCATATTTTTTTCAAACAGCTCTTGCAGACCATCTTCATAAATCGTCAGTTTTCCAGCTTTCAAATCATCTATTTTTTCTTTGATTTTATCAACACAGACGACTTCATTGCCTAATTCAGCCAAACCGACTCCCGTCGGCAACCCCACATATCCTGTTCCGATTATTCCTATTTTCATTTTTTCACCTTAAATATTGTTAACGTTCAATAATGTGTTGACTTTATCACGCTTCATAAAAAATGCAATCATTTTGATTTTTGTGCACCGAGCTTGTGAATATATAATAAAAACAGAGCTCTTTTATTGCGCTAAAGCACTATTTATCGTTGCCGCCATTTTTTTACATTGGCATTATGCTCTTGCAATGTGCGCGCAAAATTATGTCCACCGGTCCCGGATGCCACAAAATACAAATACGGCGTTTTGTCCGGATGCGCCGCTGCCATAATTGAGGCCGCACCCGGCGAGCAAATCGGTGTCGGTGGCAAACCTGCGTATTTATAAGTATTATACGGACTGTCAACCGTCAAATCCCGACGCATTAAAGCCCTCCCTAAATCTTGCTTACCTTGTGTCAAGGCATAAATCACGGTCGGGTCGGTTTGCAACAACATACCTTTTTTAAGCCGATTCACAAAAACCGAAGCCACTTGCGGACGTTCTGTCGGCACCCCTGTTTCTTTTTCGATAATTGATGCCAAAACCAACAATTCCTCTTTATTTTTCAACGGCAAATCAACATCACGCCCGTCCCACGCCTGTTGCAAAACCTTTTGCATAGCGACCTTGCCCTGCGCCGCTATTTTTTGCCGTTCTTCGCCGCGTGAAAAAGTATATGTTTCCGGTAAAAATTCACCTTCTTTTAACGGAACAAAATCTCCTTCAAGCAATTCGTTTTGATACAAAATATCGGAAATTTCACGCGCCGTCAGCCCTTCGGCAAATGTTATCTTACGCAAATAAATTTTACTGTCGGCTAATATTTGTGCCACGTTTTCTAACGTTACATCGTGTTCAAACAGATATTCTCCGGCCTTAATTTTAGGATATATCTTATTGATTTTGGAATATAAAACAAACTGCCAATCTTTTTGCACCAAACCGTTTTCTTGTAAAATTTGAGCAATTTTTTTAAGAGAAGTTCCGCTTTTAATTTGAATAATCTTCGGTTCGTCAACCGGCATCGGTGTTTGTAAAACATTCAGCGCATAGCCGTAAAAAAAAGCCGCCGCCAATCCGCAGATAAATCCCGCTATTTTGATTGACAGCAGCGTTTTTTTCATCGGCATTCTCTTTATTCTTCGTATTTCTTGAAGATAATTGACGAGTTTGTTCCGCCAAATCCGAAAGAATTAGACATCGCCGCTTTAATCGTCTTTTTCTTCGGCTTCAGCGGCACCAAATCCATATCGGCAACCGCCTCTTCCGGTTCTTCCAAATTCAATGTCGGCGGACAAGTTTGTTCAACAATTGCCTTGATTGTATAAACCGCCTCAACCGCGCCGGCCGCACCTAACAGGTGTCCGATGGCCGATTTTGTGGACGACATAGACATTTGATTAAGCTTATCACCAAACAAACGACGCACCGCCTGAGCTTCGCCTAAATCGCCGAGCGGAGTCGAAGTGCCGTGCGCATTCACATAATTAATGTCACCGACATCAACCCCGTGTTCTTTAGCGTGGTCAGCCGCCATTTTCATTGCGCGATAAGCACCGTCACCATCCGGACAAGGCGCCGTCATATGATGTGCGTCACCGCTCATACCATAACCGACAACTTCTGCATAAATATGCGCCCCGCGTGCTTTGGCGTGTTCCAATTCTTCCAACACGACCGCACCGGCACCTTCCCCCATCACAAAGCCGCTGCGTTTTTTATCCCACGGACGTGATGCTTTTTCCGGCGCATCATTAAATTCAGCCGTAATCGCGTGCATGCGCGCAAACCCGGAAAGTCCGAGCACATTAACCGCCGATTCGGCACCGCCGGCCACCATAACATCGGCATCGCCCATTGCGATAATGCGCGCCGCATCACCAATAGCGTGCGTACCGGTTGAACAAGCCGTAACGCAGGCATGATTCGGACCGCGCAAAGCATGGTCAATCGACACCGTGCCGGAAATCAAATTAATTAAGCACGATGGAATAAAAAACGGCGAAATACGTTTAATTCCGACTTCATGAAACGAAATCGAATTTTCATAAATATTATTTAATCCGCCGATACCAGACCCCATCATCACGCCGGCACGACATTGCTCTTCTTCACTTAAATCTTTCGGCTCATAATTTGCGTCTTTCAGCGCATCATTTGCCGCCGCAATACCGTATAAAATAAATTTATCGGCCTTTTTCTGATCTTTCGGTGCCATAACGGTATCCGGATTAAAATCATGTTCGCCTTCCCCAAAAGGCACTTGTCCGGCGATTGTTACCGGAATATCCTTTAATTCAATATTTTGAATCGTGCGAATGGCGGATTTTCCTTGCATCAGGCAATCCCAGTTATAATCAACACCGCGTCCGAACGGCGAAACCACGCCCAAACCGGTTACAACAACTCTTTTCATATAAACCTCATTTTCAGTTATTAAAAAAACTCGCTGTTAAAAACGTAGCGAGTTTAATTAAATAAAGCCTTACGACTTACGCATTTTTAGAAAGATAATCGATAGCGTCTTTAACAGTCAAAATCTTTTCAGCGGCTTTATCCGGAATTTCACAACCGAATTCTTCTTCAAAAGCCATAACCAATTCAACTGTATCCAAGCTGTCAGCACCTAAATCATCAATAAAACTTGCTGTTTCAACAACTTTAGATTCATCAACACCTAAGTGTTTTGCGACAATCTTCTTTACGCGTTCTGCGGTATCACTCATTATAAATTAACCTCATAAAATTAAAACAAATTTTTCAGACGAAACCGCCTGTGCTTTTTCATTTACACAAAAATATTCGGTTTGACAAGCATTATTTTCACTTTCTCCCGAAAATTTTGCGATTTATTTTATAAATTAATGTAAAAACAATAGATTACAAGAAAGATAAAAGTGCATATTTTTTAAAGGCACCGGTTACAAACAAAACTCTTGCCAAGCGTGAAAATATCTCTTATATTGCCGCCAATGAGGTAAAAATATGGCAGAAGTCGTTACCTTCGGATGCCGTATCAACGCATACGAGTCCGAAGTCATTAAAGAAAAGCTCAAAGATTATGACAAACTGATTGTCGTCAACACCTGCGCCGTCACCGGCGAGGCCGAGCGACAATGCCGCCAAACCATTCGCAAACTCAAGCGAGAAAACCCCGATTCCGACATTATCGTCACCGGCTGCTCGGCACAAATCAATGCCGCCAAATTGGCCGATATGCCGGAAGTTACGCTTGTTTTAGGCAATAAAGAAAAGCGCGAAATCGAAAAATATGTCGCCGGTATTTTTGCCGATAAAAATCAAGTCAGCGATATTTTTACCGATTCCGACTGCGGCGACTATATTATTACCGGCTTTGAGGGGCGTCACAAAGCGTTTGTGCAAATCCAACAAGGATGTAATCACCGTTGCACTTATTGTATTATCCCCTACGCGCGCGGCCGCAACCGCAGTGTGCCGGCCGAATTGATTATCCGGCAAATTCGCAAACTGCTCACCGCCGGCTATAAAGAAATCTGCCTGACGGGCGTTGATATTTGCTCGTATGAGCCGTCTTTCAGTGACTTGGTTGCGCAAATCTTAGAACAAATTCCGGAATTACCGCTCTTGGCTTTCGGCTCGCTCGACCCGGCAGCAACAGATGATAAGTTTATAAATTTATTACACAAATACAATAATATATCAAATTATATTCATTTTTCAATTCAATCCGGAGATAACGAAGTTTTACACCGTATGGGACGTCGTCACAGGCGTGAAGATGTTATAAAATTATGCAATCAAATCAGAGAGATAAAGCCACAAGTTAAATTTGGTTCTGATTTTATTTGCGGCTTTCCGACCGAAACCGAGCAGGCATTTGAAAACACCTGTAAATTAGTCAGCGAAGCCGGCTTGAGCAAGTTGCACGTCTTTCCGTATTCGGAACGTTCGGGCACACCGGCCGCCAAAATGGAACAATTGCCGATGGAAGAACGCCGTCGTCGTGCCGCAATTTTAAGAGATTTAAGTGAGGAATAAATGAGTTTTTGGGAAAAATTAGGACTTGGTTTAAAAAAGACATCTAACAGCATCACAAGCGGAATCTCCGATATTTTTACGAAAAAAAAGTTAGATTCCGCGACACTTGAAGAATTGGAAGAATTGCTGATTACGGCTGATTTCGGGGTTACCACCTCTGCGGAAATTATGCAAAAATTTGCCACACAAAAGCAAGATAAGGAAATCACCGACGAAGAAATTCGCCGCTTGCTCGCCACCGAAATAGAACAACGTCTCAAGCCGTGTGAACAGCCGTTTGCCATTGATTCCGCGCATAAACCGTTCGTAATTTTAATGGTCGGCGTCAATGGTGCCGGCAAAACCACCACCATCGGCAAATTGGCGGCAAAACTGCAACAACAAGGGAAAAAAGTTTCTTTTATTGCCGGCGATACTTTTCGTGCCGCAGCGGTCGAACAACTTAAAGTATGGGCAGAACGCCTGAAAATCCGCGTTTTTTCCGGCCCTGACGGTTGCGACAGTGCCGGTTTATGCTATGACGGCCTCAATGCCGCAATCAAAAACGGCGATAACGTTGTATTTATCGACACGGCCGGACGTTTGCAGAACAAAAGCGGCTTGATGGATGAGCTCAAAAAAATCGTGCGCGTTATTCAAAAAATAATCCCTGACGCCCCGCATAAAGTGCTGCTGACATTAGATGCCACCACAGGCCAAAATGCCGTATCGCAAGTGCAGATTTTCCGTGAGATTGTCGGCGTCAACGGGCTGATTGTGACCAAACTCGACGGCTCATCAAAGGGCGGTATTTTGGTAGCGATTGCCGCTGAGAGCAAGTTGCCTATTTATTACATCGGTGTTGGCGAAAAAATTGAGGATTTGGACTCTTTCTGCGCACACGATTTTGCGTGCCAACTCCTAAACCTGAAAGAATAATTCCTGTCCGCTTTTCCGAAAAAAAGATAATAAAATGGCAAATAAAGTGCTATACGGCCATTTTCATTAAGTATGGCTACAAGTTTTGCTATGAGGCGTTTTTTAATTTTTCGGCATCGGTCAACTCATATTCGGCAACGGAAGCAACAATCGGTAACATTTCAAGGCTCCTGTTTTGATTTTGTTTGGTTCATCTATAGCATTAACCTTAACTCTAAAGCAAGTAAAATAAAGTGTTATGATAAGGGTATTGCTTTTATTGTAAAAACACCCTATAATTGCGGAAAATTAAGTTTAAATCAATGGAAAAAAGAGATGAAAGAATTAAAATGTCCGGCCGACATACTCTATGAAAAAGAATGGCGTGCCGCTTACGGAAACCGTTGTAATGCTATTTTTTTAAGCAATCTGATGCATGATGGCGAATCAATGCGCAAACTGTTCCATAATGAAGGCAGCACGCACTCTTTCCCCGTAGAGGCAAAAATTTTTTACGATTATTATAAAGACCACGATAAAGAAAAAATGCTGGACAGGGTAAAGAAGGCAACAACCGGTCGTGATGGTTATCATTATTTCGGTCAGCCGTTTTCGGTTGATGAATATGAAGGAAAACGCGTTCTGTGGGATTGGAGTTGCCGGCACTCTTCTTATGTTGCAAATCAGGAATCTCCGTGGGCAGATTTAAGTAATTATGAAAAAAGAGCCACAATGAAAATAACCGATGAATTCAGCTCAGGACAAAGTGTTTATTACCATAATAAGAGTGTTGCCGAAGTCTTAAAAGATACGGCGGAAAAGACAACATTTTTAGAAAAACAAATAGAAGAACCGACCGGCAATAAAAATTTGGATTTATTGGTGCAAAACCTACAAAATAATCGTGATGAAAAACTTGATATTCCAACCTATGCTAAAACCTTGAAATTGATAAACAATGATTTGACTTCGGCTTTTGATGGTAAAACAGAACCGCTTGCTCCTGAGGCCTATGTGCCTGTAATCATTATGCTTGATGAAATGTCGACGGAAGTGTTTAATCAAATAGATTATAAGCAACAGCGCACATTTCATAAATCCGATTTAGGTCAGGAAATGTTGAGGTTTTCGTATTTGACTACCCAAAATATGCGCGAAAAAGATAAATATCACGGCTTTTCTGCAGATGCTATGAACGCTTGGCTGTCCGATATAAAAAATACCGATTTATGGCAGGTAGCGCAACGCAAAATTACAGAGGCTATTGTTGAAAGATGGGGGTATCGGGTTAAAGTCGGCAGTCTCTTGAATAATCGAATGATGGAATTAGCAACAATTAAGCCAAAGCCCAAAGAAGCGATGTATGCCGATTATTGGCAAGAAGACATGAAACGCTCAACATATATGAACTTATACGTTAAGCCGCAAAATAGTCGATAATCGTATTTGCCGCACAAGAGGTAGTTAAATGACAGATAAACGATACACGGCCGTGTTGGCGACTTTATTTGACTCGGCTTCCGATGCCACACTGGACTATGCCGTCAGCCGCCACAACATTCATAAAATGGTGTTTTGCTCTCGCTGATTGCCGATATCGGGCAAGTGGCTATCGGCGCGTTTATCGGCATTGAATACACGCTCGCCGCCTTGCCCTATGTGGCGCTTCACGGCATATTGATTTTGCTCGGCTATATTTGCTTTTTGAAAGCCCTCAAATATGCGCCGATTGCTTTCATTAGCTTGGTGCAAAGCAGTGAGCTGTTCTTTACGGATAAATTCACGCTGCAGAAACTCCTTGCTCTTATCCTCGGCTTTATTGCCATTACGGGGCTGTATTTTAACTAAATATAATAATGAGTCATCCCTCCAAACCGTAAGCCATCCTATTACCGTCATTCCTCGATTTTGCACTGCAAAATCGTCAAGGCATCTTCAAATTATTTATCTGACAGAGCAGAAATTTCAACATAATTGTAAAATATGAAATCGTCTCAAAGAAATGTACGAGATTAAGCTAAGAAAAGATAATGATGGCCTTTGTTATTAAGAACAATACCCCCTCGCAGTTTAACCGCTGTGAGGGGGTATTTTATAAATTAAATGGTGCAAGCGGGCGGACTCGAACCGCCTGCCTACTTCTTAGGAGGAAGTCGCTCTATCCTGATGAGCTACGCCTGCGTTTAATTATCTTTTATTTTCAACAAATTAACTGATTTCATAAATTACTTTGTGCAAAAATCAAACATAAAATTACACACATTTTTCGCACTTGTCAACCGCTTTGCGCATCGCCGCAACAAAACTCATTTTGTCTGTTCAAGCAACTCTTTTATCGGCTTATAACTCTTGCGATGTTCAGGCGTTATGCCGTATTTTTTTAAGCCCTCGATATGTTCTTTCGTGCCGTAACCGGCATTTTTTTCAAACCCGTAACCCGTATATTTGAGTGCCAATTCTTTCATCAGATTATCTCGATACACCTTTGCCAACACGCTCGCTGCCGCAATTGAATACGACCGCGCATCGCCGCCGATATAACACGAGGTTGCACACGCAAAATTTGCCGGCAAACGATTTCCGTCAATCAAGGCGTGCGCCGGCTGCGGCGATAATTTTTCCACCGCGCGTTTCATCGCCAAAAATGTAGCTTGTAAAATATTGAGCGCATCAATCTCGGCCGCACTTGCTTCACCGATACCGTAAGTCAAATGCCCTGCCCGCGCTTCTGCAAGCAACAAATCATAAAGTTTTTCACGCTTTTTTGCGGTTAATTTTTTGGAATCATCAATATGCGCCAAAATTTCCGGATTAACATCGCGACTCAAAAACATCACGGCACCGGCGACCACCGGCCCCACCCACGGTCCGCGCCCCGCTTCATCAACGCCGCACACCGCGCCGCCGATTTTATCTTCTATTTCCCACGTTGGCATCGCTTTCTCCTTTATTATGAATATGGCCTATGCTAACGCGGTTTTGCCTTAAACTCAATCAATTTTGCGCTTTGCACCCAGCTTTAATGCCGCACAATACTCAAACCGGCATATTCTGCTTCCACAATACCACCGATAATAACAGCCACATTATCATATCCGGCTTTTTCAAACATCTCGGCCGCTTGCGATGCTCTGTTGCCCGACGCGCATAATATATTGACGGTGCGCCCGTCGCCGAGCCCGTTTTCTTTGATAAATGCCTGCGGATTTAAATCTGCCAATGCAATATGCAAATGCGGCATTCCGAGTGCGGTTTTCCAATGTTCTTCCGCTGTGCGCACATCTAAAATAAACGAATCTGCTTTCAAACTTTCTGGCTTAATAAAACGCATAATGTCCTCCTTTTAATCAAAGAAATAATGCGTTTTTGCCAAAATTAAAGCTGACCTGCCGGCTCTACCACGACCGACCGCCGCCTCCGCCGAAACCGCCGCCGGAAAATCCTCCGCCGCCCGAACTGCTCGAATGTGATGACTGCGGGATTCCGCCGTTTGCCACACTTGGTTGCACCGCCGCTTGAAAACCGCGCGCAAAGCCGTTAAAGTTGTTGAACCGGAAACCGCTGTCAACCGCCCAAACCGGCGGCGGCACGGCAATTCCCTCAAACTGCTTCATCCACACTTTAGAAACGCCCAAAACATACGCATACGGCAAAATTTTATAGAAGTATTGCGGATTTTGCTCCACCATTGTTTCAAGCCGTTTTTTCTCCGCCACCTTAATAAAATGCTTCAGCCCCAAAAGCTTTCCTTTAAGCAACCTGCCATCAACATTCGGCTTCAGCATCTGCACATAGCAAATCATACTGCTTATAATACACCCGATTCCCATCACAACTTGTGAAACATTATCAGGTGAGATATTTTCAACCAGCGGAACAAAAATCGGCATAACGACCAATATTCCCCAAATAATCAGAATAACATTCGCATTTTTTATTGCCAAGACAAACCATAACAGCAAAAATCCGACCGGAAACAAAGCTACGACCATTTCCGGCGATATTCTGTAATTTATAAATGCAAATATTGTCAGAAAAATATTTCCGAGCATACACAAAATCATCATAAAATTCCTTATCGGATTCATTGAGCTTTTTTCGTAATACTTGTTTTTATCGGCTTTACTCACCGCATTTTCACGCAATTTGTTCCAACCGGAATAGAACAAACTTGATGACTTCAAATCAGCGTCCGTCACCGCTCCGTCTTTTGCTCTTTTTTGCAATAAATCAAGCAAATCGCGCTCTATCCGATTGCTCCCCGCATAATCCTTAAAATCCGAAAGCGTGAATTTTTGTTTTTCGCTGTTAATTTTGAAATAGCCGTCGTTTGCCAATTTAACAATCAGCGCAATCAGCCCTTTATCCGAAATTTTCTCGGTCAAAATCAACTCGGCATCGGCCGGTGTAATATTTTCCGGCGATTTGAATGTCACGATTGGCGTCACATGTTCGTCTTTGCCGTATTCATACCACGTTAAAAACGAAAACAAAGTGCAAATCAACAGCCCGAGCCATACCAAATTAACCCACTTTGATTGTGTGTCGGCAAAATATCCGTCCGGCACTTTCGCCCGCAGCGTAATTCCGTAATTTGCCGGCAATGATTGCGTTGTTTGTCCCCAAATTTCCGTTCCCTGAACACTATATTCCGCACCGCCGTCAAAGCCGCGTGTGCCATAGCGCCCGATTGAAAGTCCGACCATATTATCTTCAACTTTTGCCGGCATTTTTACATCAAAACGCACCTTATGAATCGGCACACCCCATTCGGTCCCGACAAGGTTGTAATAAAATTCGTTTTTACTGCTGAAAATTTGTTGGTCAAACTCAATAACATACACTTTTTGCCCCGAAACAAACCTATCGGCATCGCCGATTTTAAGTTCAAGGTCAGTGCCGGCAAATTGCCGGCTGAAAGTATCGGAAACACGAACATTCTCAATAGCACTGTGCTGTTTCGGGATTGAGCGGATAATTCCGTGCGACGGCGCGGTAAAATGCACTGTTATCACTTCTTTGACATGCACTTTCCGTGTTTGAGAAACATTAAGCATAACTTCATAATTTTCGATATAAAAGTTCTCCGCTCGCACAGAAAATGTCGCCACCGCACAGCACAACAAACACAAAATAAACAGCCGAAACTTTTTCACTTACATCTCCGCTTTAACATTTTCACGTTGTTCTTGTTCTATTTCAAACATTTTGGCGCGTTGCCAACCGAAGAATTTACATACAAGATTTGTCGGGAAAATATCGCGAAACGTATTAAACTCGCGCACCGTTCCGTTATAATATTTGCGCGCGTTGGCAATATCTTCTTCCACCGCGCTCATTTGCTGCATCAACAGCATATAGCTTTGATTGGCTTTCAAATCCGGATAATTTTCCGCCACCGCCACGATTTTAGAAAGTTGCTGTCTGAGTCGGGTATTAGTATCGAGCTTTTCGGCCTCGGAAAGTTCGTTATAACTTTTGGTGCGCAGTTTGGTAATATCTTCCAACAGCGTTTTTTCGTGCTTGGCATAATTTTTCACGATTTCAATCAGATTCGGCACCAAATCCCAACGTTTTTTTAAATAAACATCCATTGTGGCAAATGCCTCTTGCACATAATTGCGCAAACCGACACCGCGGTTATAAATCAAAATCAGATAAATCACCACCGCACCGGCGCCGACCAACCAATAAATTGCGGAATTTTCCATATTTACCTCCTTGTTTGCACTTATTGTAACGCAACCGGCACATATTGCAACATCTTCCGCCAAACAATCCCCGCAATAAAAAAGAGCCGAAAATCCGTATTGACTTTTTATACATCTTTCGTTACTTTTTATCTTAGGCAAGACGGTTACTTGCTCGGGGCTTGAACTCCTCTTTACAGACGTTTGTGTAAAAACGTTATTTTATACGCTTTTCGGTATTGACCGGAAGGCGGTAAAATAAGCCGTTGCGGTGAATATACCGCGCTATTTTCTGTAAATAGAGTTCAACTTCCGGTCGCTTTAACCAAGCGACTTATTTTTTTTGATAAAGGAAGTTTAAATGAAAGAAGCAAATTACGGATTTCCGGGGCATAATGTGCGCATTACAGAAACAATAGAGAATAAATACGAAGTGCCGTATTTTGATTACGTCATATCAAAAGCGATTGAAGAACTGACAGAAGCCGAAAAGTTCAAAATCGTGCGTTTTATGATTCGCACTTTCAACAAACCATATTTATTCCCCAAAGCGTGTTATGCCAAGAAAAAATCAGACATTACTGCCCTTTTAAGCAACAGCGAAAACGACATTCGGCGTTTAAAAACAAAACGTCCGCATCTCAAGTCCCCGTTTATCGGATACTGACCTTTGCCCTAAAAGCGGAAATCTCTGCCCTTACCGCTTTTTATCATTTCGAGCCATTTATTTGTTGTCGCCTGTGTTTGCGGTGCCAAAGTCGCCACTTCGCGCGCAATCATTTCTTCACCGATTTTTTGTGTTGCCGGTGACGCATAATCAGTCAGATATTCCTGCAAAGTCAACAGCGCATTCGGATGGCAGCAATTATGAATCTGCTTATTTTTGCACAGTTCCATAAATCTGTCGCCGGTTCTGCCCGCACGATAGCAAGCCGTGCAAAAACTCGGAATATATCCCATTTCCAACAGCCAATAAATTACCTCATCAAGCGTGCGATTATCAATCACATCAAACTGCGCCGAGTTCGGTTCTTCTTTTTCCGGCTCACTGTATCCGCCGACCGATGTTTTTGAACCGCCGGAAAGTTGCGAAATGCCGAGTTGCAACACGCGTTCACGCGTTTTTTTGCTCTCGCGGGTAGAAATAATCATTCCCGTATAAGGCACGCCAATACGCAAGCACGCCACAATCTTGGAGAATATATCATCATTGATGCAATCCTTAAAGTCGTCGGTATCAATATCATCTGCCGGACGCAAACGCGGCACGCTGATGGTATGCGGTCCGACTCCGTGCACCGCTTCCAAATGTTCGGCGTGCATCAACAAACCGGCAAATTCGTAACGATAAGTTGAAAGCCCGAACAACACGCCGATACCAACATCGTCAATACCGCCTTGCATCGCGCGGTCCATCGCCTCGGTATGCCAAGCATAATCGTGTTTCGGTCCGGCCGGATGCAATGTTTCATACGATTGACGATTATAAGTTTCTTGGAACAAAATATAAGTGCCGATGCCGGCATCTTTCAGTTTGGTATAGTTTTCGACCGTCGTTGCGGCAATATTAACGTTAACACGACGGATAGCTCCGTTTTTATGCTTAATCGAATAAATCGTTTTCAAGCTCTCAAGCACATACTCAATCGGATTATTAATCGGGTCTTCGCCGAGTTCTATCGCCAAGCGTTTATGTCCCATATCTTGCAGAGCAATCACTTCTTTTTTGATTTCGTCCTGCGTCATTTTTTTGCGGAAAATATGCTTATTCTTAACGTGATACGGGCAATAAACGCAACTGTTGACGCAATAATTTGAAAGATATAACGGCGCAAACAACACCATACGGTTGCCATAATAATTCAGCTTAATTTGCTTCGCCAGCGCAAAAATCTGCTCGTTAATTTCCGGAATATCGCACGCCAACAGAACTGACGCTTCACGATGCGTCAACCCTTTTTCCAAACGTGCTTTCGCTAAAATTGCGTCAATAACGGCGCGGTTATTTTTATTCTCCTCTGCATACTTCAAACTTTCCAAAATCTCGTTATGACTGATAAATTCATCGGCTTTGAGTGATTTCGGATTATATTCAAAATGTTCCATTATTATTTCCTCTTAATTTTTAACGTCTGTTCTTCCTTTAAGAAATTCATCAATATCTATTTCATTAAAATTCGGTTCTGCTGTCGGTGCAACCGGCTCTTGCATAATTTCCAAATCCGCCAAATTTGACAATTCATCACTGAATATATCATAATT
>CAMAJR010000043.1 GCA_945835885.1 uncultured Alphaproteobacteria bacterium | reverse complement strand
GGCACGGGATAAATCCCAACAGATTTTAAGTCTGCAGCGTCTACCGATTCCGCCACAAGCGCTCAATCCAAGAATTTTTATACATACAATTTTTTTATTTTGCAACATAAAACTTGTTTTTTTTAAGAAAATATGTTTAATTATTTTTCGGAAAGAGGGAATACCTCCCTCTAATTAACACGAGAATACGGCAGAAACAGCGTTTCGGTATTCTCAAGGAGCATAAAATGAAATCTGTCGATACCTCGCTTCGTCATTATTTGTTTCCGAATATCAATGAAGACGGGTGGAAGTTTGTCAGTATTATGGCTGTTATTTCGGTTATATTGTTGCTGACATGGCTTCCGTTGGGCTATGTTTCGTTTTTTTTGACAATTTGGTGCTTTTATTGCTTTCGCGATCCGGTTCGCATCACACCGATTCTTTCCGGTGCGGTGATTGCACCGGCTGACGGAACAATTGTTTCCATCAACAAAGAAAAAGGACCGGATTCTCTCGGTTTGCAAAATAAAAATTGGACCCGTGTATGTATCTATACCGGATTTTTTGATGCACCTATTAATCGGATTCCGATTAAGTCAACCGTGCGCAAAACTTTTTATGATTGCGGCAAAAACTTTTCCGGCTCAAACGACAGAAATAATATCGGTAATGAAACTTTCCTTTTTTTGCTAAAACACAGCGAAGGCGCAGAATTTGTGATTAAGCAAACCGCAACATTCTGTTCAAAACGTGTTGTTTCAAAAGTAAAGAAGGGTGATGAATTTAACGCCGGTCAAAAATTCGGATTTATCCGTTTTGGCGGATTTGTTGATATCTACCTACCCGATAAAGTCGAACCGCAAGTTTGTGTCGGACAAAGCACAATCGCCGGCGAAACCATCATAGCCGATATAAAATCAGATGCTCCGCGAATAGAAGGAGAAATCAGAGAATGATTAGAAAAGTAAATGCTTCAGTGCGCATTCCGAAACGTGCTGAAATAAAAAAGAAAGCTATCAAAAAATTTAAAGAAGTTCCTTTTCGCAAAATGGCACCGAATATTGTAACACTGATGGCTCTATGCTCGGGTATTACAACCATTCGTTTTGCTATTATGGGGCAGTGGACTTACGCAATTTTGTGCATTTTCTTTGCGTGTATTTTTGACGGCTTAGACGGACGTGTCGCCCGCAAACTCAAGGCCTCATCAAAATTCGGAGCCGAATTGGATTCACTTTCCGACTTTGTCAGTTTTGGCGTAGCACCAGCTATTTTAATGTATCAATGGTCGTTGCACACAATTCCGCATTGGGGTTGGATTATTACACTGATGTTTTCGGCTGCAATGTCAATGCGTTTAGCACGTTTTAACACAATGTTAGACGACGCGGCAGTGCCGGAATATTGGTCGCATTATTTTGTCGGTGTGCCGGCACCTATGGCAGCGGCCATCGGGGTTATGCCGCTGTTGATTTGGTTTGATTTTGATGAAATCGAGTTTATTTTGCGCAATCCGTATTTTGTCGGATTCTTAATGTTGCTTGTCGCCTTTTTAATGGTTAGTCGCATCCCGACACTCTCGGTCAAAAAAACAAAAATCAGCAGAGACTGGTTTGTGCCTTTGATGATTTTGTTTGCATTGATTGTCAGTTGTCTGATTACAAAACCTTGGCTGACATTAGGTATTTTCACGGTATGTTACATCTTAACAATACCGATTACGATTTGGCGTTTTTTGAAAGATAAAAAAGCAGCCAAAACCGAAATTACGGAAGACTAAATTAAAAACCCCCGATAAAACAATTCTTGTCGGGGGTTTATTTTAGATAATACCGCCCGTGTGCAAACAATAATTCTGGTGTTTTAAATTATAATTTTTAAAAACTGCGCAAGTTGCGCACAAACATCCGTTCGCTTCTAAAATGCAATCACTTTTTTCATAAGCGCAAAACATTTTCTCATAATGATTGGTGTCATTAAAATTATTCATCAATTTAATAAAATTTTGTGGTGCGTTTTTCAGTTTACAATGATTGCTGTATGAAGGACATTTCATACACAAGCATTTACTCAGATTTTCTAAATTTTTTTCAACAATCATACTTTTTCTCCTCAGCAAATATGTATGACCTATGTATCGAAATTCAACCCGCACAAGTTTAAATACAGTGTTTTTGAACTTAAAAACAGGAATCAAATACGTTTAAATACGCCGTCTTTTATCGGTGGCAGAAATTGTTTAAGCTCATCAGCATTTTCTACTTTATCAACACGGGCAAACAGCGGACCTCGATACAAATGTGCTTGCATTTCATTGAGTTTTTCTTCAGTGCCGGACATTAAAATCAATACATCTCCATCAGCTAAATTACAGGCATAACCGGAAATATTGCCGATGGAATACGCCAACCGCACCGCCCAAAAACGAAAACCGACACCTTGCACCCGTCCGCTGATTTTTAAGCACCGTTCCGTCAACTTTTTATAAACTCCGCAATTTCTTCGAGCTGTTTTTTTATTTTTTCACGGGCATTGATTGCCGCTGTATCTTCGCCCCAAAATTGATTTTGATATAATTCCTCCAAAAAAGCCGCATTAAATGCTTCGGTAATGCTCAATTTTTGTTTTGCAAGCAACAAACCGAGTAATACCGATTTCATATCTTGAGCCGCCAAAAAACAGCCCGTTAACTCTTTATCAGACATATTACATAAATATTGTTCAAACTCCAACGTTGCTTGCCTATTTTCCGGCGAAATTATACCTGTTGTTGTTTGCAGCTCAAGTTTAAATACACCGTTCAACACATCTAAAATCGGTTGCCAATGTTCCTTTTGATATGCAAACAAATTCGGCTCTTCACTCCAAAAAAGCAATGTGTCCGCCTGCAAAAAGCGACGCAAAATCTCTATTGTTTCATCACGATGCGCCGCGACATAATTTTGCGATTTTGAAAAATCCATTACTTGAATAAACCTTTCAATTGTTTACCGAGTTCTTTGACTTGTTTACCGGCACCCTTTCCGAACCCTTTGATAGCATCTTTAGTGTTTGTATAACCCGTCGAAACGGCGTTTTTTGCCGATTTGCTTGCCGGAAAATAATCAGCATAGCTTGTTCCCTTCAAAGCCGTATGGCATGGCGCGCTATCAGATGAAAGCATCATATCGCCGACATTGTATGCACCGCCCGAAGCCAAAATACCGACAACATTTTTGGCGGTAGCAGTTTGATTTAAGCCCAATTTCGGATTTTTTATTGTGCCGCTGAGTTTAACCAGCCCGCCGAGAACAGAAGAAATATTAACATCAGTAATTTTTCCGGAAAACGGTTGTAAATCCAAATTTATTTTATCGTTTTGCAAATTTACTCGACCGTCAGCAACCAAATAAAAATCAGAGGCATCAACCGCTATACCTTTCGGAAAATTTACTTTTCCGCCGGTAATATCACCACGAACCACCGCACATTTAAGGTTCATATTTTTGTTGTTAACATTTATCTTTATCATATTCAGCAACTGCACTAAAATATTGCCTTGCAATTTTTCCAAACTTTTTATTTGCATAACAGAGTTATCAACCAAACCGATGATTTGTCCGTTCATATTTGCCAAATATTGATTTGTATCGTTGCCGGAAGTGTTTATTTTTATCAATAAATTCGATTTACCGCCATCTTTAATGTAAACTTCATTTGTTGCCGTATTCAGCGGCTTATAAAGTTGTTGTAAAATAATGTTTTTAGCGGAAATATCCGCGCTAAAAGTTTTATTGCCGCCATTTAAGGTTACCGTGCCGGAAACTGTTCCGGTTCCGGCCGTAATGTTTTGAATATTCGCGTTTAAAACACTGTTCTTTAAGTTTGCGGTCAGCTTTATATCCGATAGCGAAAAATCGTTGTTAACTACCAAATTTTTTAAGTTTACCATCACATCGGCATTCGCCATTTTTAAATACTGATACGGTATCGGTGTGTTTACCATTAATTCAGAAGCATTCGCCGTGCCGATAAATAAATCCATAATATCGGCTTTTTTATTTGCGGCTTTGCTCACTTCATTTTTTTTTGAAAAATCCATCAAATTGAAACCGTCGCCTTTGATATTTAATTTAACGGACGGAACCGCCTTCGGAGATGTGATTTCCGCACTGCCCGATATTGTATTTCCGTTAAAGACAACATTTTGAACATTGGCTTTAAATACACCGTTTTTAACAGTAGCATTGCCTTTTACGTTCGTTAAAACAATATCATTATCAACCACAATTTTTTTAACATCAAGCGTGATGTCGGCATTCACCATTCTCAAATAATCATACGGAATTGTCGTGTTCGGAATGTAATCCGCCGCCATTGCCGATTTTATCAACCAACTACCATTAAAAGTCGCCTGTTTTTTCTCGGTCCAATCCGAAACTTTAAGCGTTTCACCAGCGGCATTTAATTTGATATACGGCACCTCATTTTCCAAATCTGCAAAAATTTCACCGGCAATTTTTGCACTTTTATACATAATTTCATATTTACCGTTTGCTTTTATTTTATTCTTCAAACCGTCAACATTACCATCAAAATTAAGCGTATATCCCATTGCATTAACCACAGCGTTTACATCTGTTTGATTATACCCCGATGCTTTTATTTTGTTAATGGAAGAAACTGTGCCGTTACCGGTAATTTCAATCCCTGAAACCGTTGTATCAAACTCAAAACTGACCGGTGAATCGGCACTATTCATACCGGCATCTAATTCGTTAATCAAAACACTGTCTTTTTCTCCGTAAAAAACTTCGGTATTATCGGTTTCTACCCTGTCAACCACAATCTCTTTTTGCAACAACGGTATAACGGAAATTTGCACCAACGCATTACCGATGTGTGCGATTTTCTTTTCTCCTTGATTGATGGTAACATCACTCAATTCCAACGACGGTTTCAAGGATACGCCGACATCAATATCTCCGTTGATTTTTACATCTAATCCGGCATATTTTTGAGCCATATTTTCAATCTGCGGCTTATATTTATTCAAATCCGCAAATTTTAAAAACCCGAGTGCCGCTCCGATTAAAAACACCGGAATCAATATAATTATGAGTAAAAATTTGAACAGTTTTTTCATTTTTCCATCTCCAATCCGAAAAATTGACACGCGTCAACAAAATGTTTCGGCAGTGTCGCCGTTATTATTGTTTTTTTGCCGTATACAGCCGTTAAATCAATCTTGTATGCGTGCAAATAAAGTTTATCGGCAATATCTTTGTGGTGCAACCTTTCCGCACCGTAATATTTATCATCACCCAAAATCGGTGTGCCTATGCTCTCCAAATGCACTCTGATTTGATGTGTGCGACCGGTAAGCGGTTTTGCTTCAACCAACGCATACTTTTTACCAACATGATCTAAAACTTTGATTTCCGTCAATGCTTTTTGCCCGTCGTCAACAATTTCCATTCGCTCGCCGACCTTTTCAAGCGGAAACTTTATCAATCCTTCTTTTGGCTCCGGACAGCCGCGCACAAGAGCCAAATACGTTTTCTGTAATGTGTGTTCACGAAACGCTTTGGTCAAAATATCAGCATATTGCCGATTGCGCGCAAGCAAAAGCAGACCACTCGTATCTTTATCGATACGATGAACCAACTTCGGACGCTCGGTATTTTCAAACATTAAAGCATCAAGCAATCCGTCTATATGGCGTGTCGTATTAGTTCCGCCCTGCACAGCAAGTCCAGACGGTTTATTCAACACAATGATATTTTTATCCTTAAAAATAACCATTGATGTAATGTATTCAATATCTTTGGCGCTCAAAACCTTATTATCCGGCGCGGCCTTTTCATTATCAAGCGGAGGCAAACGCAGTTCCTGACCGGCTGTCAGACGGGTAGAGGTTTCGGCTTTTTTGCCATCAACCTTAATCTGCTTTGTGCGTAATAATTTTTGCAACCTACTCAAACTTAATGCCGGATATTCGCGTAAAAACCAGCGATTAAGTCGAATTCCGTCATCTTCAGGTTTGATTTTTACAACAGTTACACCCGCCATTTATCGTCCTCCTTTTTTATGGGTATTAAAATTGCGATTATAGATTTTGCGCGGTGCCGGTGGCCGTGACTTTTGGTAATGTTTTTTCTTAAATGTCTGTTCAATTTTTTTATTATCCTCTATTGTCGGCAATATTTCCGGTATTTCTTTCGGAAATAAATCTTCGGCAGAATATTCTTTTACCTCTATCGGCTTTATATGCGTTATGACAAAACCTTCCAAGCGTTCTTTTTTTTCTGTCGTCAGTAATTCCGATTTTTCTTTCGGAATATATACCCGACACTCGACACGCTCTTGCGCAAGCAATTTTTGCCGTTTTTCTTCCGATAATTTTAAGAAATAATCATATTCTAAAATCACCGCCATTATTTTATCGTTTTGCATCTTACGAATCCGTTTCTTTTTTCATTTGTTTTTGCTTTTCAGCACGAAGTTTATCAAAATATTCGATACGTTTTTTGATTTCGCGTTCAAAGCCGCGGTCAACCGGATAATAAAATTTGCGTCGAGCCATTCCATCCGGAAAATAATTCTGTCCGGAAAATCCGTCTTCCAAATCTTGGTCATAAACATAACCGTCGCTGTATCCAAGATTTTTCATCAGTTTTGTCGGTGCGTTTAATATATGCTTCGGCGGCATCAAAGAACCGGTTTGTTTGGCCGATTCTGTAGCTTTATGCATCGCCTTATACACACCGGCTGATTTTGGCGCGGTTGCCAAATATGCCGCTAACTGCATAATCGCCAAATCTCCTTCAGGCGAACCGAGGCGCTCGTATGTATCACAACACGCAATCGCCTGTGTTACGGCATTCGGGTCGGCAAGAGAAACATCTTCTATCGAGAAACGCAATAAACGCCTGAGCAAGTAGCGCGGGTCTTCGCCGGCAACCAGCATTCGCGCAACCCAATAAAGTGCCGCATCAACATCGGAACCGCGCAAAGATTTGTGCACTGCCGAAATTAAATTATAATGCCCGTCGTTTCCTTTGTCATAAATCGGCGCACGCGAACGAATAATATTGATAATTTGGTCTTTGGTAAAAATTTCACCTTTTTGCGCATAAGCCCATATATTTTCGGCAATATTCAAAATATATCGCCCGTCACCGTCGGCAATATTTTTTATAAACTCACGCGCTTCATTATTTATCGGTAATTGTTCGCCTTCTTCCTTTTCGGCGCGTTGCAACAATTCTTCAAAATTATCCGGTGTCAGACGATTAAGCACAAATACCTGACAGCGTGAAAGCAAAGCGGAATTAAGCTCAAAAGAGGGATTTTCGGTGGTTGCACCGACCAAAATAACCGTTCCGTCTTCAACATACGGCAAAAATCCGTCTTGTTGCGATTTATTGAATCTGTGAATTTCATCGACAAACAAAAGAGTGCCTTTGCCTTGAGAGCGACGACGCTCTTTGGCATACTGAAACACTTTTTTCAAATCCGCCACACCGGAAAAAACAGCGGATATTTGCTCAAAATAAAGATTCGTGTATTCGGCAATTAAACGGGCGATTGTTGTTTTACCGCACCCCGGTGGTCCCCATAAAATAAATGATGTAATTTTACCTGATTTAAGCATACGTCCGATTGGCGCATCATCACCCGTCAAATGCTCTTGTCCGACAACTTCTTCCAATTTTTGCGGGCGTAATCTGTCGGCAAGCGGGCGTTTCACATCACCGGAAAAAAGTGTGTCTTCCATCTTATCTCTCTATTCCTTTTTGCTTGTGCGCATTTATCAGGGCTTTTGTTTCTTCTATTTGTTCACGTTTTTGCTCAACGGTTTTTTCTTGTTGCTCTTGCTGTTCTTTACGTTGTTCCAAAACTTCGCGTTTGTATTGCTCGATAGACTTACGAACATCCTCGGTATTATCTTCTTTGGTTTCGGTTTTATTTTTTTCTTGTATCATTTCTTTAATAACTTTTTTACCGGATTCAATCAGTTTTTTTGTATCAATACTTGCACCGCGTGCATCAAAATCAAGCCGGCTTCGACCTCCTCTTAAAAATTCTTCAAAATCAAAATCCAAACTTTTATTTTTAGATTTTTTAGATTTCGGTGCCATTAGTTTTTTCATTTCTTCCATTGTCGGCTGATGTCCGAGAGCTTGCTCTATTTGTGCCGGTGAAATAATACATTCGCTCAAATCCAAATTAAAGATATTCACACCAAAAAAATTACAACCGGTAAAATCAACACCGCGCAAATTTACCTTACTTAAATCAATACGACTTAAATCAAGCAATGTCAGATTTATACGGCTTAAATTTAGTTTATGCGGATAGTATGTTGCTAAAAATTCTATTAAATCCTGCAATTCTTCAAGCGTTAAATTATCTAAATCCGCTTCAACCATAACAGCATCTTGCAAATCGGCATTTTTCAAAATAACACCGTGCATTTTAGCACCGGTAAAGTTTGTGCCTATAAGTTTTGCACCGGTAAAAACAGCACCTTCCAAATCAGCACCGCTTAAATCGGCACCGCTTAAATCGGCACCGGTAAAATCAACACCGCGCAAGTTTGCACCGCTTAAATTTATTTCTTGCATATTACTGCCGGAAAAATTAGCATTTTCAAGGTTTTCGCCGCTAAAATTACCACCCTGAAGAACCTTGCCGGCAAAAATCATATTATGATTTATTTCTGAACTTTCAGAGAGTTTCGCAACTGCTTTCCAAGACGCGCTTTTTTCAAAGCTTTCTTCTAACAAAGAATCTTGTTTGTTTTTTATTTTTTTATGCTTATTACCGTATTTTGTCATAAAAAAATCTCTCCGCCAAGCAACAAACTCATACTACCTTAAATTTTTTTATTTGACAATTCTTTATTTTTTGCTTTTTTCTTTTTATCAAATCGACCGGTTGAATCTTCGCTTCGCTCTTTCGGTGTAATCAAACCTTTTGCACGAAAACTGAAAATTCCTTCTTTTGCCACAATCAAATGGTCATATACTTCAAAATCCATCATATCCGACAACGCCTCTAATTCAAGTGTAACCGCCTTATCAAAATCCGACGGTTTTGCTTCACCGGACGGGTGATTGTGTGCTAAAATCACTTTAGCCGCATTTTTTTCAACGGCAGCTCTTAATACTTCTCGCGGATGAATTGCGGCGCGGTTAATTGTTCCGGTTGACAAATGTTTACTACCTATGTAGTGAAATCCTTCATCAAAAAAATACACCCAAAATTCTTCAACTTCTTTATAAGCCAAGCTGTTCCAACAAAATTCTTCAAAAGAATCCCAACTTCTTATCATCGGTTCGTCAGACACATTAAAGCCGCTATATGACGAGCGTATCATACAAGTATGAATCAAGCGCAATAAAACAATGGCATTCGGCGGTAATTCACACTCATCAAGCAAGCGATGTGCCGGCATATGTAAAACCGTTTTTAAATCTTCAAATTTTTTCAGCAATTTTTTTGCAATCGGTTTTACATCTCGGCGCGGAATGGCCATTGTCAGAAGTAATTCCAAAATTTCATAATCAGGCATACTGGCACCTTCGTCAACCATAAAACGTTCTCTTAAGCGCGCCCTATGTCCTATGTAATCCGGTTTTTCTTCTTTATCGTCCGTTTGCGTCATTTAAGTTCCTTATTTTTTTAATTATTTATACGGCGGTTTATCCAAACCCTTTGGTGAATAAGTGAACACTTCAACGCCATCTTTGGTTACACCCATTGAATGTTCAAACTGCGCCGACCATTGGTGGTCGCTGGTGACAGCCGTCCAACCGTTAGAAAGAATAACACCGTCTTTTTTACCTAAATTAATCATCGGCTCAATCGTGAAAAACATACCTTCTTCCATAATCGGACCCGTGCCTTTTTGCCCGCAGTGCATCACGTTCGGTTCATCGTGAAAAACCTTACCTAAACCGTGTCCGCAAAACATATCGACAACGGAATATCCGTATTTATGTGCATATTCTTCAATAACAGCGCCTATATCTCCGAAGTGCGCACCCGGTTTAACCACATCTATACCGCGCATTAAGCATTCATAAGTCACTTCACACAAGCGTTTACCTTTGATTTTCGGTTTTCCGGCATAATACATACGACTGGTGTCACCGTAATAACCGTCAACAATTGCCGTTACATCAATATTAACAATGTCGCCGTCCGCAAGTTTACGTTCATAATCCGGAATACCGTGACAGATAACTTGATTGATAGAAATGCAAGTTGCTTTCGGATAGCCGTGATAACCCAAACAGGCGGAAATTGCACCTTTTGATTCCATAAACTTAAGGCATAAATCATCTAACTCGCCGGTTGTTACCCCGACATCAACATAATCAGCAATATAATCCAAACACTCGGCGGCAACTTTACCGGCTTTACGCATACCTTCAAAATCTTCGGGACTGTCATATATTTTGATACCGTGTTTATTCGTATACATAAATTCTCTCCTTATATTTTAAGGAAATAGAACATTTATATTCAAAATACAAGCGTTAAATAAAATAATAAACGCGTTTTTAATAACCGTCATACCCGCCGCGTTTTTTAAATTTCTGACGGCGATTAAATTTACCTTTCGGTTCGTTGGTTTTCATTTCTTTATAATCTTCATAGCTCATTTCTTCTATTTTACCGCGTGAACCCTTATTTTTTGATTGTTTCTGATATCTGATATAAGTATTAGACATTGAACCGCCTTCTTCTTCAATCATTTTTTCGGCTTTTTCAATCATTCGTGTTGTTATAAAATCTTCGTTGATGCGCTCTCCGTGCTTTGATTGAACATTTATTGCCGTGAATAAGTGCTCTTTCCTCATCAAATTGTGGTCACACAAATCAAAAACAAACAAATTATTACTTCCGGAACCGACAATACTCTTTGCTTCAATACATAACCATTCTTGCTGTTCAAACGGTATGCCTTTTTCTTTATGCACACCTTCCGGTGTAAATACCAACACATCGGAGTTAAAACATAACATCGGTTTACCTTTGTATTGACGCAAAATTTTGCCTGTTGCCGCCAATTGTTCAGGGTCACCGTGAACGGCGACATTATAAACCTGCATTGAACCGTTTTCTATTTCTTTATGATTTTTGCAATAATCAATCGTTATTCTGTTAAATTCCAAAGTCTCTTGCATTGTTGCGTGTCCGGTGCGCTGATATTTTTTATCAATGCTGTCGCCGTTCATAATTACGGTTGATCCCAAACTCTGCAATTTAGCAACTACTGCCCGATGTTGCGGACCGTTAATTGATTCAATCGGACGTTGCCGTAAAAAGAACAGTGTTCTGTTATCTGCCGTGAACAGCGGGTGCCCGGTCATACCCTTGCCTTTGGCTTTACCGTTTTTATCTATGGTTGCTTTATTTTGTTCGCTTATCATCACTAATGTTGATTTACGTCCGTTTTTATCTTCGGCAAATGCGCCGCTGATAATCATATAACGCTGCTCGTGCGGATATTTATTTAAATATTTTTCAATATCGGCATGTTCTAAATCGTTTGCGTTATAGATAATTTTTTCCAAATCAATCATTTCTCCTGACGGAAGCCGCATTAATTCGGTTATGGCATTAGCTTCGCGCATAACGTCTTCCGTCAGCAATTTTTCATTTGATATAACCGTGCGGACTTTATTGCCGTTTTCGGCATCAATTTCATTATGATAATTAAGAATTTCCTGTTTGATTTGAGCAACACGGTCTTTGACCCATTTATCTTTATTTTTGGTAACCACCAGTAAATCTTTCACTGCCTGACGCAAACCGCGGCTGCCGATTAAAATCGTGCGTCCGGTTTCTGCCGCCGCCTTTATGTCTATAGCCAAATTCTCCACACTGCGGGCAATAACAGGCGAAAAAATTTGCTTATCTTGATGATTTTTCACTTCGCGCAATGTATTTTCGTATGCTTTATCAAAGTCCGGAATCTGTTTTTCGCCATCGTCATTAAACATATCTGTGGCTGAAGAGGTGGAATCCTGCATAACGGTATTAACAAACTTATCTTTCATAAACTCTTTATGGTCTTCTTTGTCATATCCGGCACCGAACGGCACTTTATCCAAATGATAATCGCCCGATATCATCGCACCTAAAATATCAACTTCTTTATATTCACCATCTTTGCTTTTGGTTGCAACATGAAAAGCCAACGGACCGGCGGTAGAGTGCGAAACATTCATCGGCGAAACGCGCATATTGTCACCTATTTCCACACTTTGCCCTTGATGAATAATCTCTATCTGCGGTATAAATTCTTCCGGCACACTGTTATTTTTCATTTGGTCGCGAATAAGTCGCGCGGTATACTCACTGGTATAAATCGTCGGTAACTTAAATTTTGCCGCTGCCAAAAATGTCAATGCACCGATATGGTCTTCATGACAATGGGTTATAAATATGGCATCAATCGGCTTATCTGCTTGATTATACGGATTTTCAAAATACGGACGTATATCCGGAATCGCCGAATCATAATTTATCCAATCAGGCGGAAACATTGCGCCGTCATCAATCAAAATGCGTGAAGTCTGTTTATTCGGCTCTTTATGTTCAACCATAATTGCACTGGCACCGATTCGATATTCATTGTTACCGCCTAAAAATTGCACTCTGGTTTCTGTATTTTTCTTTGTACGCATCATGAAATCTCTCCCATATATGAAAATTTTTTATATCATACACTATTTTTGACAAAAATCAACCATTATTTTCGGCAAATACTAAAAATATTGAAATTTTTTAAACGAAAATTACTTCTTAAACAGGGAGGATAATAATATGTTTGAAAAGCCGTTTTATAATTTTTTGTATAGTTTATTTTTAGTTTTGATTACAGCCGCTTTTTGTTCTTATTTTAATCAGGTCGGTATGCAAAATTTTTATACACAAATCAAAGTTTCTGAATGGACACCGCCGGATATATATTTTTCTGTTGTTTGGTGTGTTTTATATATTTTAATGGTATTCGCTTTTGATTTTGTTCTAAATAGCGATAAAAAGCAATTTATAAAGCCGGCGGCAAATATTTTTACACTTAATATGTTTTTACAGGTTTTATGGTGTTTTACTTTCTTTTACGCCGCACAATTTTTAGCCGGATTCACTGTTTTAATTATTTTAGATATTGTAACATTTATAATGATTTATATGTTTTATCAAATCCATAAACTTGCCGGTTTAATAATTATACCGTATTTTTTATGGTTATTATTCGCAACCTTCTTAAACTGGGTTATTGTTGATTTAAACGGCACTATTTTTATAATCAACTAAGCAGTATTAAAAAACCGCTCTTTTGGAGCGGTTTTTGTTTTTTTTTCAACAATTTTGTTAAATAAAACGTATTTTTTAAGAATTCATTGTTTGGAAAAAATCATAATTATCTTTTGAATTTCTGAGTTTATCCAATAAAAATTCCATACCGTCAGTCATTCCCATTTGCATTAAAACACGGCGTAAAACCCACATTTTAGTAAGTGTTGCTTTATCAACCAAAAGTTCTTCTTTACGCGTGCCCGAGCGGGTGATATCTATTGTCGGGAACAAACGTTTATCAGTTAATTTACGGTCTAAGATAATTTCAGAGTTACCCGTCCCTTTAAATTCTTCAAAAATAACTTCATCCATACGCGAACCGGTATCAATAAGAGCTGTCGCAATAATCGTTAAAGAACCGCCTTCTTCAACATTACGCGCCGCACCTAACAAACGTTTCGGACGTTGTAAAGCGTTTGCATCAACACCGCCGGTTAATACTTTTCCGGAGGATGGAACAACCGCGTTATAAGCTCGACCTAAGCGTGTTATAGAATCCAAAAGAATAACAACATCTTTCTTTGTTTCTACCAAACGTTTTGCTCTTTCAATACACATTTCCGCAACTTGAACATGGCGTGTTGCCGGTTCATCAAAGGTTGAAGAAATAACTTCACCTTTAACCGAGCGTGTCATATCCGTCACTTCTTCCGGACGTTCATCAATCAATAAGACCATTAAATATACTTCAGGGTGATTGGTTGCAATCGCGTGCGCAATATTTTGCAACATAACCGTTTTACCGGTGCGCGGCGGAGCCACAATCAAACCGCGTTGACCTTTACCCTGCGGTGATATTAAGTCAATAACGCGTGTTGTATAATCTTTATCACCGCATATTATATCAAAATTAAGTTTTTCTGCCGGATATAATGGTGTTAAGTTATCAAAATTTACCCGCATTTTAGAGTTTTCCGGGTCTTCAAAATTAATCGCGTTTATTTTTGTTAAGGCAAAATAACGTTCATTTTCTTTTGGAGCTCTGATTTCACCTTCTACAGTATCACCTGTGCGCAACGCATATTTTTTAACTTGTTGCGGTGAAACATAAATATCATCGGCACTTGCTAAAAAATTAGATTTTGCCGAACGTAAAAAACCAAAACCGTCTTGCATAACTTCTATAACGCCGTCACCGCAAATAATCGTATCATCTTCGGCAAGTTTTTTCATAATAGCAAAAACCAAATCTTGAACACGCATGGAAGATGCGTCTTCTATTCCCATATCCTCTGCCTGAGTCAAAAGCTCAGTCGGAGACTTATCTTTCAATTCTCTTAAATGCATGATAACCTTTTATGATTGTTAAAAAAAAGAAACGAATATTGAAAAATCCGTTGACTTGTTTATATTAAACACAGAAATCATTGTCAATCTTTTTTTGCACAGAAAAATTTCCCAATATTTAAAAAAGAAAAGAGAGAGGAAGA
>CAMAJR010000042.1 GCA_945835885.1 uncultured Alphaproteobacteria bacterium | reverse complement strand
AAAAAAATATATATTTATTCATCATTGGGTAAAAATTTATTTTTTTCTTCTAACAATTTTTGGTATCTGGCATACGTTTCTTCTGAGCCGGAAGGGTTGTTTTTAATTAATGTCATACATTCTTTTATATCATTATTTATTTGTTTTAATTGTATTTCTTTTAAACTTTCATTGATTTCGTTTTTTAAATCAGGTAGAGAAGTTTTTTGCAGCTTATACATATTAAGCTCCCACAAATTTTCCATTTCCGTTTTAAAATTCAGCTTAAGTTTTTCAAGTAAAATATTCGAATCGAGTGTTTCTGTTTCTTCTTGTCCGATTTCAACAATTTCACTTAAAATTTTTGACATAACGGAATCATCTATTTCAAAGGCCATAAGCTTATCTTCATAGAGCTTTATCAGCTGCGGATAAATAACCATAGCTGCAATAATTTTGCGCAAAAATAAATCCGTCAGCGGCGGTTTTTTAACTAAATTATATGTCGTATCGGATTTTGCGGTATATGTGCGCTTTTTTATAGGTGTGCGCGCAAACGGACGTTCTGCCGGCGCGGATTCGTTTTTTGACGGCTGATTTTTATATTGCGTCCCACGCCTTAAAGTAAAATAAATCCGATTTTTCATTTCTTGCATATAATAATTGCGGATTTGATTATCTTTAATTTTAGCAACTTCTTCAAAAGTTTCTTTTTCAATAAGCGCCTTTTGTTCCGGTGTTTCGGTTTCTTTATTCATTTTGCATTTGTGCCACAAAATATCAACCAACGGCTTTGCACGTTGTAAATAGCGTTCAAAAACATCGGGGCCGAGTGAATGTAACAACTCGTCCGGGTCTTTCTTTTCTTTCAAAAAAATATAATTAACGGAGTAACCGGCGCGCAAAATCGGTAACACACGGTCAACCGAGCGAATAGCCGCTTTGACACCGGCTCCATCGCCGTCAAAGCATAAAGTCGGGGTAGGGCAAACTTTCCACGCTTCAATAATTTGCTCTTCAGTCAGAGCCGTGCCGAGCGGTGCCACGGCATAATTAAAATTATAGCTGTCAAGCGCGATAACATCCATATACCCCTCGCAGATAATCAGCCGCTTTTTCGCATAAGCCGGCTCACGCGCATTATTCATATTATACAAAATGCGACGTTTATTAAAAACAGGAGTTTCCGGTGAATTAAGATATTTCGGCTGACCGTCGCCCAAAATACGCCCGCCGAACGCAATCACGTTATTTTGCTTATCCATAATCGGAATCATTACTCGGTCACGAAAAAAATCCCGCGGGGCATACGCCTTATCTTCCGGCAAAGTTATCAGCCCCAAATCAACCATATCTTGTTCGGATACACCTTTTGAAGCAAGCTCTGCCTTCAGACCATTATTATTCGGTGCATAACCCAAACGGAATTTTTTGATGGTTTCATCGCTTAAGCCACGCTTGTTGCGAAAATAGTCCAAACCTCGGGCGCCAATCGGCATATACAGATTCTTTTCAAAAAAGTCGGCGGCAATATCCATAATATCATACAGCGATTTGCGTCGCTCGATATTTTCCTGATGTTCTTTTGAAAGAGCCGGAACGGTTAAGCCGACGCGCGCCGCTAATTTTTTGACCGCATCCATAAACGGCAACCCTTCTTTTTCCATCAAAAAACCGATAGCGTTGCCGTGTGCGCCGCAACCGAAACAGTGGTAAAAACCCTTGCTTTCATTTATGGTGAACGACGGCGTTTTTTCGTGATGAAACGGGCATAAACCCATATATTCCCGCCCGCGTTTTTGCAATTTAACCTTTTCGCCGATAATTTCGGCAATCGGAACGCGGCTGAGTAACTCATCTATAAATTTTTGAAAATCGTCGTTCATCAAACCAAGCTACGCCAAGATTTTTTTGATAATTGCTGAAGCTGCGCCGAAATCCATTTGGCCGGCATATTGTGATTTGAGAGCCCCCATAACTTTGCCCATATCTTTAATTGACGACGCACCGAGAGCGGTTACTGCCGCTTTGATAGCCGTTTCAATTTCTTCGGAACTCAGTTGTTTTGGCAAAAAGCGGCTGATAACATTGATTTCGGACTGTTCTTTGGCCGCTAAATCCGGACGATTACCGTCGTTATAGATTTTAATTGATTCGTTGCGTTGTTTAATCATAGATTGCATCATGGCAAGTAAAACATCATCCGAGGCCTTTTCCTGACCTTTGCCGCGTGCTTCAACGTCTTTTTCTTTTTGGCCGGCAATAATCAGACGAACCGCATTAACCGTTTCGGTATCGCGACTTTTCATAGCTTCTTTAAGTGTGTTTTGTAAATCATCTCTCAACATCAGTTTTTCTCCTTTAATTTTTGATTGTTATTATCAAGCGTTAATTTTATTTTTCCGAGCGCAATATTCGGATACGGCATAACAATACGGAACAATGCACTGAATGCCGGTTCGAGCTGACGTTCTTGCAGTTTTTCCGTTTTTTCATCAACCACCACGTTATCCGCATCAACAATCGATGCCTTAACCGGCAAAAGTTTAACAATATGTTCCCCGTTGTTATAAAGACGGCCGCTGATTTCCACAATTGAATGACCCTGCTCGCGCAAATTGCGGATATTGACATCTTTGAACACAAGGTCTTTTCCTTTATACAAACTGTCATAATTCATTTGCGCATAAACAGAATCCATCCCCGGTATGTGTGCGGCAATATCATAACGATATAAATACAAAAGCATTGCGCCGAAAATAACGCAAATCGGCATCAGCACGGCAATCACGGTATAGACGGATATACAATTTATGCAATAATGCCGAACTTTTTGCCCAAAGGTCATAGTGTCAACCGAATTACCCGAAGCAAATAAAATTTTGGTATTTTGTGATAATCGGCTGAACATTATATCCAAATCCTTGGAAATATCCGGTTGAATTTTACCATCTGTCGTATTTTGTTTAACAGTGTCCGTTTTGATTTCTGTCTGTTTATCGGCCACGGACAGGTTTTCCGCGTGACTCGTATTTTCATCACTCGGATAAACCGTCCATATATTCCCGCATTCGGCGCATTTAAATTTTTTGCCGTTGGCAGATATTTTTTTGTTGGAAATGTCATATACAGAATGGCATTTCGGACAACTTATTAACATATTAACCTCTTTTTTTTACACTATATTCTAAAAATCTTGATAAGCAATCAAAAAAAATATTTTATTAAACATATTTCTGTTGTATCATCTTTTTGACTTTGTAAAGAGGAGGTATTATGTCGGATACGGCAACTTATCAAGATAAACCGATTATTGATTTGCAACATGTGGCAGTCGGCTATGACGGCGAAGATATTTTAAATAATGTTTGCCTGTCTTTGTCGGCGGGGTCTTTTACATTTGTTACCGGCAAGAGCGGTTCGGGGAAAACAACACTGCTCAGTATGCTTTATTTGATTAAAAAACCGAGTAAGGGGATTTTAAATGTGTTCGGCAACAACATCAATTTTACCAACAGACATAATTTGGCGTTGCTGCGGCAAAAAATCGGCGTTGTGTTTCAAGACTTCCGGCTTTTGGAACATTTAAGCGTTTATGATAATATTGCCTTACCGCTCAGAGTGCGCGGTATGAACGAAAAAGAAATCAGCCGGCGCGTTATGGAGTTGTTGAAATGGATTGAAATGCACAAAAGTGTGTATAAACCCTGCAGCACACTTTCCGGCGGAGAAAAACAACGTGTAGCCATTGCGCGTGCCGTGATTAACCGACCGGATATTTTGTTTGCCGATGAGCCGACCGGAAGCGTTGACTCCGAAATTGCCGAAAAACTGATGCGTTTGTTTGTTGAGTTGAACAGAGTCGGGACAACTGTTGTTATTGCCACCCACAATGAGCAGTTGACTTCCGAATATAATTTTCAACGTATCGAATTGGCAAACGGAACGGCAAAACTCTATCCGGCATTACGGAAAATTTAGCGGAGACATCAAATGAATAAAGAGTTTATTCGTAAAAACGAAATCACGGTTGAAGATGAAGACACGTCTTTGTTTATGTATGTGCTTTCTTCAATATATATGTATTTGTTTGTCGTGGTGTTGGCAATGGTTATGGCTATTCACGCCATGGTCAATAACTGGGAACAGGATATTGTCGGCTCGATTACCGTGCAAGTGACGCCGGTTGAAGATGAAAACAAAAAAATAGATGCGGCTCAGACCGAACAACAGGTTAACAAAGTTTTGCAATATATGGAAAATGTCAAAGGCGTGCAAAGTGTTCACGTTTTGGACGATAAAAGTATTGAAAAGTTGATGACACCTTGGCTCGGCAACAAAATCGATGTTGCCAACTTGCCGATTCCGAAACTTTTGGATGTTCAGCTCAATGCCGATGAAGAAATTAATTATGACGAAATTACGCAGGGCTTACACAAATTGACACCGAATGCCTCTATCGATAATCACCGGTTGTGGCTCAACCGATTACTGAAATTTGCCGGTTCACTTAACGCCTTGGCTCTTGCGGTGCTGATTATGGTTATTACGATTTGTGCGTTTTCAATTTATTATTCGGCACGCACAAGTTTAAACGTCAATATCGGTTCCATCGAAATTTTACATATTATCGGTGCGCAAGACGACTATATTGCACGGCAATATGCCAAAAGTTATGGTAAAATCGGCTTTTTCTCCGGCATTATCGGCTTAATGTTTGCCGTGCCGAGCATTATCATTATCGGTAAATACGGCATTTCAACCGGAAGTGGATTGCTCAGCGGCGCAAAATTATCAACATTAGGTTGGTTGCTGATTATGTTGACACCGATGTTTTCATATTTCTACGCGCGTATTACGGCATATTATACCGTTCGTAAATCTTTGGAGAAAATGTGTTGATGCAATTTAAATGGCGATATCTTATTACCTTGCCGATGGTCTGTTTTATCTGCCTTTGGCTCGGCGGTTTTTTGTTTTTTTGTTATCAAATCAATCATTATCGTCCCGACAACCAAAAAACCGACGCGATTGTTGTTTTGACCGGCGGACGGAATCGAATTACCGAATCTATTTCTCTTTTGAACAGCGGATTGGCCGATAAAATGTTTATTTCCGGTGTATCTAAACGTGTAACGATTACCGATATTGAAAATAAGGCCGGTGTCACGCTGTTGGAGCCGCACAAAGTCGAATTGGGCTATAAAGCACAAAATACGGTCGGTAATGCCTCGGAAATCAAAGAATGGATTGAAAACAATAAAATTCAATCCGTGCGTTTGGTCACATCTAATTATCATTTACCGCGTGCGTTGACTGAGCTTAGCACATATCATCTGCCGTTGACGATTATTGCACATCCCGTATATTCGGAAAAAATATCAAAAAACTGGTGGCATTCTTGGGGAACTTTGAAATTTATCTTTGCCGAATACAATAAATATGCTTTTGTTTGTCTGCGTAATTTATTCAAAATACAGGAGAATTTGAAATGATTTACATTCGTTCGTTGTTAGCCAATTTTTTCTTTTTTGCCACGCTGATTATCGGATGCATTATTCAGTTGCCGATAGCATTGTTACCGCAAAAAGTTACAATATTCTACTGGGATAAAATCGTTATGCCGATAGCGCTGTTTTGGGTGCATTTTTTTGCCGGTTTGCAGTTTGATGTGCGCGGAAAAGAAAATATTTTACCGCAAAACGCTATTTACGGCTGCAAACACGAATCAGCACTCGAAACTTATTCTTTTACACAGTTTGTTCCGACAACAACATATATTTTGAAAAAAGAATTAGTGTTTATGCCGTTTTTTGGTTGGGCGCAATATTTTTACGGTATGATTCCGGTTAATCGCAAGGGTGGCGCAACGGCAATGAAACATATGCTGACCAAAGTTAAAAAGCGCACCGATACCGGCCGTCCGGTCGTGATTTTTCCGGAAGGAACGCGGTGTGTGCCGGGGACAACCAAGGGTTATAAGTCAGGTATTTACTTTTTGGCTTCGAACTTGCATTTGCCGGTTGTGCCGGTTGCCATCAACACCGGCCTGTTTTGGGCTAAAAACTCATTTTTACGCTATAAGGGGACGGCTGTATTTGAATTTTTACCGGCAATTTCAGCCGAAGGTAAAACCAAAGAGCAATTTATGGACGAGTTGCAAACGGTGATTGAAACCAAGTGTGCCGAACTGAACCGCGAGGCGGTTGAAAAATATCCGTATGTGGCAAAACATCTCGGAAACAAGGAAAAATTATGAAAAAACTTTTGCAATTTTTAACATCTTTCTGCACGGTTTTCGGTGCTCTGATACTTATTGTTATTGTATTAATGCTCGGTGTGCGTTTTATGTCGGGCGGTGCAATCAATATTCCAAAGCACTCGATGTTAGTCATCAATTTTGCCGATAATTTCAGCGAAACGGCTTCCGGCAGTGTCATTGATGAGATTTTGGGTAAAAAAAATATGTCTTTTACCACACTTCTGAAAGCAATTGAAATTGCGCAATCAGATAATCGAATTGACGGCATTGTCGCGCGTCTTGATATTTCCGGATTGGAATTAGCTCAAATTCAAGATGTTGCACGCGCCATCACACGTTTTCGTCAAAGCGGGAAAAAAACGGTGGTTTTTTCACAAGGGTTCGGGCCGTTCGGACAAGGAAACCGCGAATATTATTTAGCATCTTTTTTTGAAAAAATCTATATGCAGCCGCATACCACCATCGGTTTAACCGGCATCGGTATCGAAGTGCCGTTTTCGCGTACCGTTTTGGATAAAATCGGTGTTACGCCGGAATATTACACACGCTATGAATATAAATCGGCAATGATGTCGTTTTCGGATAAGCAGATGTCGGCTCCGTATCGGGAAAATATGACAAACTTGTTAAGCAGTATAATGACCGAATTAAAAAACGATATTACCGAAAATCGCAAATTATCCGAGAAATTGGATAAGATTATCAACCGCGCACCGCTCAGCGCAGAGGAGGGCAAACGCGTTAATTTAATCGACGATTTGATGTATTTGCCGGAATTGGAAAAATTGCTTAAAGACGAGGGTGTCAAAAACTTTGTGGCGCTTGAAGATTATGTTACGCAGTTTCAGCCGAATGAAGGCGATTTACCAACCATAGCCGTCTTAAATTTGAGCGGCGTTATAGATACAGGAGAAAGTTCTTCCGACATTGACGGGGAGTTTGTCCTTGGTAGTCAGAGCGTGACAGCCGATTTGGGAGAAATTGAAGATTTGGATAATCTCAAGGCCTTGGTGGTGCGTATCGATAGTCCGGGGGGCAGCTATAACGCGGCTGACGAAATCTATTTCGCGCTGAAAAATTTACAACAAAAGAAAAAGATTCCTATTATCGTGTCACAAGGCGGCTACGCGGCATCCGGCGGATATTTTATTTCGCTTGCCGGTGATGTTATTGTGGCCGAACCGACAACGATTACCGGTTCTATCGGCGTGTTGGGCGGTAAATTTGAATTGGCAAAATTATGGCAAAAACTCGGGGTGAGATGGACCGATATAAAATTCGGGCAAAATGCCGATATTTTGAGTTTAAACAAACCGTTTTCAGAGCAAGAACGCGCCGTTTTCAACCAGTCGCTTGACGAAGTGTATGCCGACTTTACGGAAAAAGTAAAAGAAAACAGAAACTTAAATGCCAATATTGATAAAATTGCCCGCGGCCGTGTTTGGAGCGGCCGACAAGCGTTAGCGCTCGGCTTGGTTGATGAAATGGGCGGTTTTGAAGAAGCACTGATTTTAGCGCAACAACGCGGAAATATAGCGCCTCAGACCAAAATCAAACTCGTAACCTATCCGCAAGAAAAGAGTTTTAGTGAAAAAATCAAAGAGTTGATTTTATCCGGCGATATCCGCGTCAAAGAGATGATTGCAAAAAGCGGTGTTGATATCCGCTATTTAAAACTTTTCAAACGCTTGCAATATGATATGGTATTGTTACCATTTGTGCTGAATATGTAAATAAAAAAAGAGGAAAAAAAGATGGCCATAGATACGCATACCGTGAGAAGAATTGCTTTTCTGTCACGGTTGAAAATTGAAGAAGAAAAAATTGAATCAACCAAAGAAGAATTCAGCAAGATTCTGAATTGGATTGAAGAATTAAACGAAGTGAACACCGATGATGTTGAACCGCTGATTTCGGTTAATAACACGACACTCAGAATGCGTGATGATGAAGTGACGGCAGGAAATTGCCGTGCCGAAATTTTGAAAAACGCCCCGGCAGCGGAATATGATTATTTTGCCGTGCCTAAAGTTGTGGAGTAAGCTGATGTCAGAAATTACGAAATTAACCGTTCACGAAGCACTTAATGCTTTAAAAAATAAAGAATTTACAGCCTTGGAATTAACCGAAGCATATTTGCGTAATATGGAAAACGGCAAAAAATATAACGCCTACATTACCGAATGTGCCGATGTTGCGTTGCAGCAAGCCAAAGAAGCCGATAAACGCTATGCAACCGGAACTAATCGCGCCTTGGAAGGGATTCCGCTCGGAATTAAAGACTTGTTCTGCACCAAAGATATTCGCACCACGGCGGCGTCGCATATTTTGGATAACTTCGTGCCGCCGTATGAATCAACCGTTACACAACATTTGCTTGATGACGGCGCGGTGTTTTTAGGCAAATTAAACTTAGATGAATTTGCGATGGGCGGCAGTAACGAAACCAGCTATTTCGGACCGGTTATCAACCCGTGGAGTAAGGATAAACTGCTTGTTCCGGGTGGTTCTTCGGGCGGTTCGGCGGCTGCGGTTGCGGCCCATTTATGTGCGGCGGCAACCGGCACAGATACCGGCGGTTCAATCAGAGAGCCGGCGGCTTTTTGCGGCATTACCGGCATTAAGCCGACTTACGGACGTTGTTCGCGTTATGGCATTGTGGCGTTTGCATCTTCTCTCGATCAAGCCGGACCGATTGCGCAAGATGTGCGCGACTGTGCGATTTTACTCAAGAGTATGGCCGGTTTTGATGATAAAGATTCAACTTCGTGCGATGTTTCCGTGCCGGATTATGAAAAGTTTTTGGACGGTGATGTGCGCGGTTTGACCTTCGGGTTGCCGAAAGAATATCGTCCGGACGGCTTAAATCCGGAAGTTTCGGCTTATTGGGATAAAGCAGCGGAATACCTCAAAGCACGCGGTGCAAAAGTTAAAGAAATATCGTTGCCGCACACAAAATACGCGTTGGCAACCTATTATGTTTTGGCACCGGCGGAAGCGTCATCAAACTTGGCACGCTATGACGGCATTCGTTACGGTTTCCGCGCCAAAGAAGGGCAACATTTGGACGATTTATACATTAATACCCGCACCCAAGGTTTCGGCGCGGAAGTCAGACGCCGTATTATGATTGGCACTTATGTTTTATCTGCCGGCTATTATGACGCTTATTTCTTAAAAGCACAAAAAATGCGCCGGCTGATTTATAACGATTTTATGAACGCATTTAATCAATGCGATGTGATTTTAACACCGACTTCACCGATTACGGCTTTTCCGATTGGTGATGAAAGTATGTTGCAAAATCCGATTAATATGTATCTTAATGATGTCTTTACGGTTTCGGTCAATTTAGCGGGATTGCCGGCTTTGAGTTTGCCTATCGGGCTTTCGGCAACGGGATTGCCTTATGGCATACAACTTATCGGCAAACCGTTTGATGAAGGCACGCTGTTTAACGCAGCGGCAAAACTTGAAGCAGATGCAAAGTTTGAAAGGAAGTAAAAATGGCAGAATATGTGATTGAAACAGCAAAAGGCAAATGGGGAATTGTTGTCGGGTTGGAAATTCACTGCCAAATTATTTCCAAATCCAAAATCTTCAGCGGCGGCTCAACCGAATTCGGTGATGAACCGAATGTTAACGTATCGTTTGTTGATGCCGGTATGCCGGGAATGTTGCCGACACTCAACAAAGAGTGCGTGCATCAGGCCGTTAAAACCGGCTTGGGCTTAAATGCTAAAATCAATAAATACTCGGAATTTTCACGCAAAAACTATTTTTATGCCGATATGCCGACCGACTATCAGATTACGCAATTTCGTTATCCGATAGTCGGTGAGGGTGAAATTACGGTTGATTTGAGTGACGGCACCAACAAAAAAATCGGTATTGAGCGTATGCATATCGAGCAAGATGCAGGTAAATCAATTCACGATTTAAGTCCGACCAAAAGTTATATCGATTTGAATCGCGCCGGTGTCGGACTGATGGAAATTGTGACTAAACCGGATTTCAGAGCACCGGAAGAAGCTGGCGCATTTTTGCGCAAATTACGCTCGATTGTGCGTTATCTCGGCACTTGTGACGGCAATATGGACGAGGGTTCTATGCGTTGCGATGTCAATGTTTCGGTTCGACCGTTCGGCTCGTCGGAATTGCGTTCGCGCTGCGAAATGAAGAACGTCAACAGCGTTAAGTTTGTTATGCAAGCTATTGAAAATGAAGCAAAAAGACAAATCGAAATCTATGAAAACGGTGGCACTATCGAGCAGGAAACACGTCAATTTGACCCGACAACCGGACAAAGCAAATTGATGCGTAAAAAAGAGTTTGCGCACGATTATCGCTATTTTCCGGAGCCGGATTTACCGCCGTTGGTGTTAAGCGATGAGTATATTGCAGACATCAAAGCCGAAATGATTGAGTTGCCGGACGCCAAAAAACAACGCTTTGTCGAAACAATGGGACTAACCCCATACGATGCTATGGTTTTGTGTGAAAACAAAGAACACGCCGAGTTTTTTGAAAAAGCCGCACAAGGACACGACGCTAAAAAAGTGGCAAACTGGATGATGAGCGACTTTTTTGCAATGCTGAACAAAAAACGGCTGGATATTGCTCAAAGTCCGGTTTCAGCCGAAAATCTCGGGCGTTTGGTTGAATTGATTTCAAAAGAAGTCATCTCCGGCAAAATTGCCAAAGATGTATTTGAAATTATGAGCGAAACCGGTGAAAATCCTGAGAAAATTGTCGAAGAAAAGGGCTTAAAACAAGTCACGGATACCAGTGCGATTGAAGCAATTATCAATGAAGTGATTGCCTCAAATCCGGATAATGTTGCGGCTTATAAAAACGGCAAAACAAATTTAGCAGGTTGGTTTGTCGGACAAGCGATTAAAATGTCGCAAGGCAAAGCAAATCCGGCGATTGTCAATAAACTTGTAAGAGAAAAACTGGATAAATAATATGTGGATGGATAGTTCAAATAAAGTGAGTCAGGAAGAGGTTATTGCGCCTCTCAGTCACGATACAACCGGTGCATTTTCACGCAGCGGCAAACCCGTAACCAAAGAAAAATTCGATCCGGAATGGTTGGATACGCTTTTGGTGGCTCTGTATGTATTTTTTATATGTGCCGCCGAAGTAATTCTGTTTGCCGGTTCCGGTAATTTACCTGTGTTCGACGGCTCGATTTTTCCGGTTGGTGAAGTTTCGGTTATTTTAGGATATATCATTTTATTTGCGACTGCGGTTACGGTTCCGTTCCATTTATGTAAAGTGCAACGAATTGCCAAACACATTGCGGCTGCGTTGGTAACTATATTGGTGGTTTATATTGTATTCAGACAGTTTTTCCTTTATTATCAGCAATATGCCGTTGGTGCGTATATGGTTCCGCTGTCGGTGTTTGTTGCGATTTTTTTGGGCGGTGTCAGTTTTGCTTTTTTTGAGCAGGATAAACCGCTGTATAGAATATTGTTTGTTGTGGCTATCGGTGTTCTGTTTTTGAATATTTATACGACTTATCACGGAAAATCTTACGACCAAGAGTTTGTTGAAATGCGCAACAAACAAAAAGAATCGGATGCTGAAGGCAAACGCTTTGTATATTTAATGTTGCCGAACCTGTCTTCGTATGCGTATTTTTCATATATGAACACGCCGGAAGCAATCAAAACTCGGGATATTATTCAGGGATTTTATCAAAAGCATAATTTCAAAATCTACAGCAAGGCCTATGTTCCTGATTTTAGCTTTGCCGAAAACATTGTGCGCTCACTTAATCCGAGTTCGGATAAAAGCAGCAAACAACACGTTATGCCATCGCAACTTTTAGACCAATATTGGCGCTTTCATAACCCTAAGAGCGAATATATTCATCTGCAAAATAACGAACTTTATGATTATCTGAAAAAAGAAAAATATAAAATTTCCGCCTATAAATCACACGATATCGATATGTGTCGGAAAATGCATAAATATAATGTCAGCCGTTGTGTTGATAAAGTCAATCGTCCGATTAATCTGCGTGAACAGAATGTGTCGCTCGGTGAAAGAACAAAAGTGTTCGCTATGGAATGGCTCAACAGTATGCATCTTTTTGGTGATATTTCAACCATTTATAAGTTTATCAATAAGTTTGTTAATTTAAACAATACAAAATTAGCACATATCGATTTTAATAATTTATATGTTGTTAATTCTTTCAAAACACTTGATGTGGTCTTAGACGATATTGAAACAGACGGCGGAAATCAAGCATATTTTGTCTTTATGGATTTGCCGTCTAACTTGTATGTTTATGACGAATTTTGTAAATTAAAAGACCCTATGGAATGGACCAATATGGTTAATATGTCTTGGACTAAAAAAGATGACAAAGCTGAAAAACAAACCGCATTTATGCAGCAAACACTTTGTTTATACGGTAAAATAGAACAGTTTATGGAAAAATTACAAAATGAAAATAAACTCAAAAATACTGTTTTTGTAATTCAAGGTATTTCCGGTGTTCATAACTTCAAGTCCGACTCTTCTCATGATAATTCCGTTGATACTTTTATGGGGGATAAATCTGTTGTTATGGCGATTTATGATGATAAAATCGAAGATAAAACCATAGATAACAGATTATGCTCGGCAAGTCAGATTTTGGCGGAATATCTGTTTCCGGAGAAAAAATGCGTTGAACATTTGGATGGTTACCACGTTAATATTGCCGACGGTATCAATACTCGTCTAACCAATCTGACGCAAACAATTAAAAATGTGACCGTCGAACAGTTTGATAAATGGTATCAAAACTGGAAGCAGGGTATTTCCGACGGCAACGCCAAATCTACCGTTGCACCGACAAAAATGGTAGACGAAGATTTCGGGATTGACGATTTATAATATAAGGCAAAAATCAAATGAACAGCACAGAAAAAATCAAAGTTTTTTGCAAAAACAGACGTGCATTCTGGTCGCTTGTTTTGTTTGTGTTAATTTTTGCTTTATCTTTAATATCAGAATTAATTGCCAACGATAAGCCGTTGATTGTAAAATATAATAATCAGATTTTATTTCCAACGTTCACAACGTATTCCGATGCGTTTTTCGGCGGTGATTTTCCGACGGCGGCAAACTATAATGATAAACTGATTAAAGAAAATATCGCTAAAAACGGTTGGATGATTATGCCGCCGATACCGTATTCGTTTAACACGGTCGACTATTATTTAGGCACGGCTACACCGTCGGCGCCGGATAAAAAACATTGGCTCGGCACAGACGAAGAAGGGCGTGATATTGTGGCGCGTTTGCTCTACGGAATACGGCTGTCGGTGATATTTGCATTTTTCTTAACAGTTATTTCTTCTGCCGTCGGTATTTTTATCGGTGCCGTTCAGGGCTATTTTGGCGGGAAAGTTGACCTTATTTTTCAACGACTTATCGAAATTTGGGATTCGTTACCGCAACTGTTTATTTTGATAATCATCGCCAGCGTGTTTTTACCGACTTTCTGGAGTTTATTGGTGATTTTACTGTTGTTTTCGTGGACGGGACTGACCGGAATGGTGCGCGCGGAGTTTCTGCGGCTGCGCAATTTTGAGTTTGTAAAAGCGGCAAAAGTGCTCGGTGTCAGCAACTTTCGCATTATGTTTCGGCATATTTTGCCGAATGCGTTGGTGACTTCGGTAACGTTTATTCCGTTTATTATGGCGGAAGCGATAACCTCTTTGAGTGCGCTCGACTTTTTGGGTTTGGGGTTGCCGACCGATTATCCGTCGCTCGGCGATTTGGTGCGACAAGGTAAGGATAATCTGCAAGCGCCGTGGATTGGTATCAGCATTTTTGTGGTTTTATCGGGATTGCTTTCGATGCTGATTTTTATAGGTGAGGGCATTCGTGATGCGTTGGATACAAGGAAAAACGGATGAGTTTGCTTGAAATAAAACATCTTTCAATTACTTTTAATAACCGAGAAAATACAAAATTTCAAGCGGTTAAAGATATAAACTTAAAGTTAGAACAGGGCGAAATTTTAGGAATCGTCGGCGAGTCCGGTTCCGGCAAATCGGTTACAGCGTTGTCAATTTTGGGTTTATTGCCGTATCCGAAAGCAGAATACTCGCCAGAATCGTCGATTATTTTTGAAAATCAAGAACTTATCCGTATGAATAATCGGCAATTTCAGAAAATTCGCGGCGATAAAATTGCTTTTATCTTTCAAGAACCGATGTCATCGCTTAATCCGTTGCATAAAATCGGCAAGCAAATCGCCGAAAGTTTGAGGTTACATCAAAACTTAAACAACGATGAGATAAAAAAACGCACATTGGAATTACTTAAAGCCGTGAAAATTCCTAATCCTGAAGAGAAAATGAATGCTTATCCGTTTGAACTTTCGGGCGGTCAACGACAACGCGTGATGATTGCGATGGCTATTGCCAATAATCCGCAGATTTTAATTGCCGACGAGCCGACGACCGCACTTGACGTTACAATTCAAGAGCAAATCATTGATTTATTGTTGGAATTAAAACAAAAGCTCGGTATGGCGATTATCTTTATCAGTCACAATCTGCGGTTAGTTCATAAAATTGCCGACAACATTGCCGTGATGTATCAGGGTAAAATCGTGGAATATGGCACGGCAGAGCAAATTTTTAATCAACCGAATCACAATTACACCAAAAAGTTAATTTCATCTAATTTGTTATTGAATATAAAAGATAAAAATAAAAAAGATATTATTTTAAGAGCCGAAAATATAGCAGTCAGCTTCCCGATTAAGAAAAATTTGTGGGGAAGGGTAATTGAGGAGTTAAAAGCGGTCAATGATGTCAGTTTTACACTTAATCAAGGCGAAACTTTAGGCGTGGTCGGCGAGTCCGGCTCAGGCAAAACTACCTTGGCTATGTCGGTGGTCAACCTGATA
>CAMAJR010000041.1 GCA_945835885.1 uncultured Alphaproteobacteria bacterium | reverse complement strand
AACTCTTTGCGTGCAAACAAATATGCCGTGCATACAAGTGGCAGAAACATATAAATAAATGTCATAGAAGAAAACAGCATCGGCTTAGTCCTCCATTATCTTAGCTAATTGCGGCAAATTACCGGTTGTAACGGATAAAATAAATATATCCGGTTTCAACTCGAGAATATCTTTCTTGAAACGTTTAAAGATTTTGCCTTCTTCACTATATGGCACTTTTTTCACATTATTCATTCTGAAAAATCGCAGTTCCGAAAAACTATACGGCAAAAACTGCATAAAGTCCTCGTTTTGACTGGTGCCTACAACCATAACCCGCGGTGCATTCGGAAGATTATTATTTTTATAAAACTTAAACCTACGATAATCTTTATTTACAATTTTCGGCTCTATCATATTATTATGGTCATAATACACATAATCATCTTTAAGCAGATGTTTGACAGCGTATTCTTTATCGATTTTCAACTTTCCGAGCGTTTGACCTGTATGGAATTTCCGGTCCGAATCTTCGCGCAAAAATTTTGAAGTAAAACGTTTATATTCATCCAAATGGACAATATGTATATCCGGGTAATCTTTGGCGATGACTTTCATCAGTTCTTGATAACCGTTATATGCGCCCCAGTCCGTCCAATGATGCGTTTGTTTGAAAAAAACAAAATCCTGATGCCGTGCCTTACGCAACATATTATATAGATAAACAATGTTCAAATCCGAATTTTGCGCAACTAAATCTTTTTTTACCCATTGATTCAGCGCTTTGAATTTTTTATAATCAAAATCACTTCCCTCAAGCAAATATTCGCGATATATAAAAGATTTCGGCGGCACAATCATCATATAAAACCGGATATTATTTTGCCGCAAAAACTCCTTAAATTCTTTCAATCCGTTTATAATTTTTCTTTGGCTTGACGGAATATTCGGCGTAAAATTTCCGTTAAAAGTCCAATTATTATCTTTGATTAAAATCGCCTCACCGTATTTGTAGACACGATTAATCGCAAGTTTAAGGCGTGAATAAGCGGAAATCATAAAATCTCTGCCATTGAATCTGTCATTAAACCACTGTTCAAATTGCTTGCCGTAATTCTGATTGAGTGTTTTTTCAAACATATTCGGATATTTTGCCAACATACGATTTTCCTGCATCGATTTTTCAGCCGTGGAAATACGGCTCATCGGCACAAATAACAATGCCAAAAACGTTATCACAAACACAATATCTATCCGGCTGTTATGTTCCGCCAGCTTAAATTTAGAAACATATTGCACCAATTTATAACTCAGCAAAAACGCTAAAATCAGCACACTGAAAAACAGGAGCCAATTCATCGCATAAAAACGCCGCAAATCACTGAATCTCCAATGATGTTTGCGCGCTTCAAAAGATATGGTAACCACCTCGCCTTTTTTGACCGAAAGTTTATGTTTTAGCGGATTATTGAAAGTAAATGCCTGTCGTCCGTCTAAAATATGCTTACCGTTCACCGTCACAAAACGAAAATCGACCGGCACCGGATATTGCTTGTTGTTATGCATAAAATACGGACCACGCCACAAAATTGCGACTTTACCATCATTTATTGCCTCAAATTTAATTGTGAACGAACGCCATTTTGAAGAAATCGTATTTTCAATCAAATTACCGTTTTGTTGCCAACGCGGAGATATGATTATATTGTGCCACGAAGGTGCTTTAACCGAGAGGATTTTGACCGGCTTATTCGCGTTGTTTAGATTTTGAATATCTGCACGCGCCGTTTTGTTGTCGTATCGGCTTTTCCACCATCCGAACACCGCGTTATCCGAATAAATCGGCGCGCACAAAAACGTCAGTAAAATCGTGCACAACATTATCAACAAAAAACGCTTGCGAATGTGAATCCGACGCATTACCATTGCCTTTACAAAATTAACACATTGTTTCAGCGTTTTATAAACCGCAAGATATAGCTGTGTCAAGTTTATTATACTGTTGTTCCACTCACTTTATCTTGTGTTGACATTCAGAAGTTTTGCAACACCGACATACTCCGGTTCTATGCGCGGATGCTTAAATTTTTCAAATACCGCACTTAAAATAGTATGATTTTACAAGACACTCGCTTTGGCGCGTTGCGTCTGACGCCCGAGTACAAACGCTTTTTGCACCAGCTTCAATAATTGTTTGTCTTGTCCGACACTTTGCATAATCACTTTTTTGCGCACTCGGCACCGCTTTTTTGTTTTCAAGCCAATCATAACCGATATTCTGCATAAGTTGCGCCTGCCATTGTCCGACCTCCGTCAGCATATATTGTTCCGCCGTAAAAAATCCGGAATTATGCTCATCACCGCATTTCATAACTTTGTCAAAAATCATCAACGAATCATTTTTGCTCACGTTTTATTTCAAGAACTTATTTGTTTTCGGGAAACCGAACGGAACTAATTTGCCGATTTGCGCCCTATGTCCGAGCCATGTAAGCAATTCTTTTTCGGTGCTGACGCCGCCGGAACGATTATAACTAAACCCTTCTTCGCCCTTAAAGAACTGAATATCCGAAATATTTCCGTCTTTATATTTTTGCAACAACACACCGTGTCCGCGCGCCATTGTCGGAATCTCTTCCGCCTTAAACACTAACAACTTACGATTTTCGCCGACAATCGCCACATAATCTCCGGTAACTTTAAGGCAGAACTTAATTTGTTCACCGTCGGCAACATTCATAATTTTGCGGCCGTTGCGCGTTTGCGCCAATATATGATTTTCATCAATAATAAATCCGTATGCCTTATCCGACGCAATCAAATATTTTACCTCCGGCTCATATACAAACATCGCCGCAATATCATCATTTTGCGCCAAATCAATCATCAACCGCACCGGCTGACCGAAACCGCGCCCGCTCGGAATATCGTTGGCAGCAATATTAAAAAACTTACCTTTATTGTCTAACAGCACGATTTTATCTGTTGTTTGTGCGTGAATGGCGAAAGCCAACGCATCGTCATCTTTAAACTTAAAGCCCTCGTTCAAATCGGCATAACCTTTAAGGCAACGTATCCACCCTTTTTGCGATAAAATCACGGTAATCGGCTCTTTTTCAATCCACGCTTCGACCGGCACTTCTATATCGGCCGGTGGTTCGGCAAATTCTGTCCGACGTCTGCCGAGAGCCGTTTTTTTGCTGTATTTTTCTTTGATTCGTCTGATTTCTTCGGCAATATACGCCCAACGTCTGCCGTCATCCTTTTCGAGAACTTCAAGTTCGGCTTTTTCTTCCAACAATTCGCTGTGTTCTGTGCGGATTTCTTCTTCATCGAGCTTGCGTAAATTGCGCAATTTCATATTCAAAATGGCTTCCGCCTGATTATCGGTCAAATTAAACGTTTGCATTAACACGGCTTTCGGCTCATCTTCCTGACGTATAATCCGAATAACTTCATCAAGGTTCAGATAAGCGATTAAATAGCCGTCCAATATTTCAAGTCTTGCATTAATTTTAGCTAATCTGTATTTGATTTTGCGTAATAAAACATTATTTCTATGAACAAGGTAATCGTGCAAAACCTGCTTCAAACTCATCACGCGCGGCACACCGTCCAAATCAAGCACATTCATATTCATATTGAATTTTGCTTCCATATCGGTCTGACGATATAGCTGTTCCATCAGCATTGTCGGGTCAACCGTGCGATTTTTCGGCTCTAACACAATACGAACATCTTGCGCTGATTCATCACGCACGTCACTCAACATCGGTAATTTTTTATTGAGCAGCAATTCGGCAATTTTTTCAATCAGCTTGGATTTAATGACCTGATACGGAATTTCCGTCACTACAATCTGATATTGCCCATGTCCCAAATCCTCGACCGTCCATTTGGCGCGAATGCGAAAATTCCCCTTGCCCTGCTTATAATTGTTCACAATCGTTTCAAACGAATCAACAATCACACCGCCGGTCGGAAAATCCGGACCTTTAACCTTGCGCACCACGGCTTCGTCGTCGCAATCCGGATTTTCAATCATCAACAACAACGCATCACTCAGCTCACTCAAATTATGCGGCGGAATATTGGTCGCCATACCGACAGCAATTCCCATCGAGCCATTACACAGCAAATTCGGCACCATAGCCGGCATCACCACCGGCTCACTGTCCTCTCCATCGTATGTATCCGTAAAATCAACGGCATCGGCATTTAAGCCGTCCATCAAATCCATCGCAAACTCGGTCAGTCGCGCCTCGGTATAACGCATAGCCGCTGCACCGTCGCCGTCGATATTACCAAAATTACCCTGCCCGTCCACAAGCGGATAACGCACCGAAAAATCCTGTGCCAAACGCACCATTGCGCCATAAACCGCGCTATCGCCGTGCGGATGGTATTTACCGATAACATCACCGACCACACGCGCACATTTTTTATAGCCGTTTTTCGGGTCAAGATGTAATTGCCGCATAGCATACATCAACCGCCGATGCACCGGTTTAAGCCCGTCACGCACATCAGGCAACGAACGAGAAACAATTGTTGACATTGCATACGACAAATAGCGTTTGCTTAATTCTTCGCTAAATTGCACATCTTTGATTTTTTGCACTTCTTCAACCATTGTTTCACCCTAAAGTTTATACGTTTTAACCAGTCCGAGCAGATTAGCACGATTTTCCGGTAATTTCAAGTTATGTTGTGTTAAAAAATTTTTCTCCAAAAAACTGCCTGTCATCGTCAAAACATTGGCAATTTCAGCATTTTGCGGTGCATAATTATGTTCAACGATATACTGTGGATAAGCAAACAATCTGTCTTTATACGGCGCACCGGCTTCGGCACAAACCGCCCGTCCCGTTTTCGGTGACACATATCGCAAATCAGAATGCTTGCCGGTCACGGCGCATTCGTTTATATCCAAACCGATACCCAGAAAATCGAGCAAATAAAATTCAAAAAAAGAATAATAAACCAGCCAATTTGCGTTATTGATATGCTTGAAAAAATCATCAACCGCCGTAAAAAAATTACCTAAATCATCATTTTCGGCCACACATTCGTCGAGCAAACGACACATAGATACGAGCGCCCCGATTTTGTCGTTATTCAGCACAAAATCGGCCGTATGAGAACGCAACAGTTCCACCCCGCGCAAACTCAGCATATTTTCTTCGAGCCGCGCGTATGCATTAAACGAAATATAATTTCCGACCTGATAAATGCCTAAGCCGCGTTTGTTCAGCGCACCTTTGACATAGCCGACGATTTTTCCTCTTTGCGGACACACAAGCGTCACAATCGCCGATTGCTCGCCGTGTTTGCGCACTTTTATAATGTATCCTTCGCCGCTAAATTGCATTTTTCCCGTCTAAATCCTTTGTTTTTCCAAGAATATAGCATAAATTGGTTAATATTCTTTTATCAAAGTTTTATTGATTTTATCAAACGCTGTCAGTTCGGTCAGCACCCGTTCCATATCGCTGAGTTTAATTGAATTCGGACCATCGGAAAGTGCTTTATCCGGATTATCGTGCGTTTCGATAAACACACCGGCGACACCGACGGCAACCGCCGCGCGTGCCAACACCGGCGCAAATTCGCGCTGTCCTCCGGTCGTTCCGCCCAAACCGCCCGGTTGTTGCACCGAATGCGTCGCATCAAAAATAAGCGGATAACCGGTATCTTTTGCCATTTGCGGAAACGCACGCATATCCGTTACCAGAGTATTGTAGCCGAAACTTGTTCCACGCTCGGTAATACAAATATTATGATTACCGGAATCCTCAACCTTTTTCACAATGTTTTTCACATCCCACGGCGCCAAAAATTGCCCTTTTTTCACATTAACAACCTTACCGGTTTTGGCCGCCGCCACCACCAAATCGGTTTGACGACACAAAAACGCCGGAATTTGCAACACATCAACATACTTTGCCACTTCGGCGCATTGCCAACATTCGTGAATATCGGTCAAAATCGGCAAATCAGGATACAGTTTGCGAATTTCTTCAAAAGTCTTCATTCCTTCTTCAAGTCCGACACCGCGTGCGCTGTTTATCGAAGTGCGATTTGCTTTATCAAACGATGCCTTAAAGATATACGGCACACCTAATTTTTTTGTTATTTCAACCATCGAACCGGCAATAAAAATCGCGTGTTCGCGGCTTTCAATTTGACACGGTCCGCATATCAGCGCCAACGGCAGTTTGTTGCTGAGTGCTACCTTACCGACTTGAATAACTTTTTGTTCCATATTTTTTATCCTTTGCTTAAAAATTGATTCGTGTAAACATAAAGAAAACGTTTCCGTCATTTTTTACGCCCGGAATATAAGCGCCGTGCACTTCGATATTTTTATATCCGGCTCCCACCATCGGCAACGGTAACGGCACCGGAATATAGGCGTATTCATGACGTTGCGTCAAACCGAGCGTAAAACCTGCACCGGCGTGCCACTGATTATGCTCTCCGGCAAACCAGTTCCATTGACGCGCATAACCAAAATAAGTTTCAAAATACGAGTTTGAATCCTTAAAACCCAACACATATAATCCGGACCAAGTTCCTTCGCTGTTGTTGTGCGAAATACCAAAACCGGCGCCCCACGGATTTTCATTGTATGTATCGATGTGTTCCTGATCATAAGTTAAGCGATTGTGCCACGCATAAAACGGCACATACAAATCGTAATTGTGACGGCAATACATATCCAAAATATCTTCTTTTAAAAAGTTAATTTTATCTGCCCACCACCCTGCTTCGGCATTTATCGATGCAAAGCACAAAATCGAACTCAAGAGTATTAATTTAAACTTCATAATTTTTCCTTATATTACTCATCTTCTTTGTTATTATTTGTCCCCGGTGTCACGATACCGCACGATATCACATACTTAATACCGTCTTCAACACTCATATCGAGTTTAATCACATCATTTTCCGGCACAAAAATCAAAAAGCCGGAAGTCGGATTAGGTGTTGTCGGCACAAAAATACTCAAAGTTTTCTGCCCCGATTTTTCGGCAACTTCACCGCCGGTATCGCTGTTGCTGACAAAAGCAATCGACCATAACCCCTTGCGCGGATATTCTATCAACACCACCTCATTAAACGAACGTGATTTTTGCGATAAAAATGTTTCAAAAATCTGCTTTAAGAGTGAATAAATACTTGAAACAACAGGCATTTTACGAATAATTCGCTCCCACAAGCGCACAAAAAACTTACCGATATAACCGGTTGTCAACATACCGATAAACAATAAAACCAGCAATAACAATAATAAACCTAATCCCGGCACAGCATACGGCACAAAATCACCGATACGCCACTGTTGCGGAATCAATTTTTTGGTCACTTCGTTAATCCAAATCACCAAATGATATGACATATAAATCGTGATTGCCACCGGTGCCGCCACAATCACTCCGGTAAAGAAATAATTTTTCAATCGCCGACCGAAAGAATTATCATTTTGTTTTTTTTCTTCACTCATGCTTTCCTCATTAAATCATTAATCATAAATTGCACTCGTTTTTTCCCTTGCCAACTGTCGCAACGCACATAGCCGACTGCATCAAACAGCTCTCCTTTATTATTCAGCATGGCATACCCGATTTCGCTATCCGCCACCCGAAAAGCGATAGCCGAAATTTTATCGCCGAGCGTTGACTGCAGTGTGCAACGAACGTGTCCGCCGGTTCCGACCGCTTGCGGATACACAACACGCACGTTTTGCAGCATAATCAGCGGTTCGGTATTACCGCTCCCGTATGGTTCGAGCATACTTAAATCATCACACAGCTTTTCGGTAACAGCTCCGGCATTCAATACACAATCCACATTCAAAACCGGCATAACTTTTTCATCACCGAAATGTTGTCTGATATATTCGCCGACAAATTTTCTAAACGCCGGAATTTGCTCTTTGGTCAGCGAAAATCCCGCTGCCATAATATGTCCGCCGCCGCCGGTAATCACGCCTTGTTCTTTGGCGGTCATAATCAGCGCCCCCAAATCCACGTTTTCTACCGAGCGTGCCGAACCTTTTACCTCATCCGCCTCAACCGACATAACAAAAGCCGGTATGTTATAGCGCTCTCTCAATTTTCCCGCGACAATACCGATAACTCCCTGATGCCAATTTTCGCCATAAGCAAACGCCATCGGATATTCTTGCGGCCGCCCTTCAACTTGTTCGATTGCTTCAAGCAAAACAAAGTTTTCGATTTCTTTACGTTCCATATTGAACTGATTAAACTGTTCAGCCAACATTTGAGCTTCCAGTTCGTTATGAGAACACAATAATTTACTACCGAGCCGCGCATCACCGACACGTCCGCAGGCATTGATTCGCGGACCGATGGTATAACCTAAATGATAGGCCGTCGGCGCTTCTTGCATATTAAGCACTTGCATCAAATGTTTCAAACCGATGTTTTGTTGCTTAGCCATAACTTTCAGCCCCTGTTTAACATAAGCCCGATTAAGCCCCAACAACGGCACCACGTCACACACCGTCCCGAGTGCCACCAAGTCCAAAAGCTGCATCAAATCCGGCTCGGTGCGAGTTTGATAAAATCCGCGTTGACGCAACACACGATTGACGGCCACCAATACCATAAATCCGACCCCTACTGCCGACATATATTGCAAATAAACATAAGGATTATCATCATCCAACCGTTTAGGGTTGACAACCGCAAAAACTTGCGGAAGTTTCATTTCCGCTTCATGATGGTCAATCACGATAATATCAAAATCAGCCGCCGCCCGATTTAGCACATCAAACGCCGTTGTGCCGCAATCAATCGTCAAAACCAACGTTGCGCCGCCGGCCTTAAATTCTTCAAACGCCAAATCACTTGGTCCGTAACCTTCTTCACGGCTCGGAATATGCACAAGCGGTTCTATCCCAACATTTCTGAAAAAACGCACTAAAATAGAGGTTGAAGTCGCTCCGTCAACATCATAATCACCGATAATCGCGATTTGCTCATTTTTTTCAACCGCATCGGCAATCCGTTCGGCTGTTTTGGCAACATCTTTCATCACATTCGGGTCCGGCATCAGTTTTTGAATTTTCGGATTGATAAACTCTTCCGCTTCCGCTAAACCGATACCGCGCAAGCACAAAATTCGCGCCACGGACGGCGAAAGATGATACGCTTCGGCAATCCGAGCGCACAGACTTTCATCAACTTGTGAAAGTTTCCAAATATTACCGCCGAGAGAAACGTTTGAATCCATTATTCAAACCAATATAAATAGATTTCTGAACGACGATTTGCCGCTTGATCAGCGCGTGTGATTTCTTCTCTGACCGGACGGCTGTCAAACATAGCCACGCTGTTAATTTTTTCGGCCGGAACACCGGCATTTATCAATGCTTTTGCCGTATTTGTCGCACGTTCATTAGAAACATCAATATTGACAATCATTCTTTGAATCGGGTCTTTCGTTCGGGTATGATGTGACGCGTGTCCGTAGACAATCACGTTTGCATTATCCTGATTTGCCCTTTGTGCCACGTCTTTAATCACTTTCAAATCGTGTTTGCTTAAATTTGCCTTACCATCGGCAAAGTGTAAAACCGCTGCCAACTTACTATCCGTAATTTTGAATGCCGCTTCTTCCGGTTCAGTTGAACAAATCGGGCCGTTGATGACTGAGCAACCGCAGAATAAAGTCATCGCACATAAAATCAAAAGATTTTTCATTATTATTCTCCCACAAATATTTTTTTGCAGTTTAAAAAATATTCACGTCAATGACAAATATAAAAGCCGTTTTTCCCCAAAAAAATTAACGTTTTTTTTGTAAATAACTGTTACATTTATATTGAATTGAATTATGTCTCCCGTTAAACTTGACGTCAAGACAATTATTGAAAAGGAGTAGTTATGTTAAAGTTTTGCAATATATTGGCTTTATCGTTATTGATTTTGGTTTCTGCCTGCTCGGATAAGAAAAAATCGGAGCAAACGGCCGCGAATGAAATTGTTATTGTATCACCTGATTCTGCGGAAGAGCGCAACACTTATAAGATTGACATTGCCGACACGCAGGAAAAAATGTATCACGGCTTGATGGGACGCACCTCTATTGACGAAAATTACGGCCTTCTGTTTGACATAAGTTTGGCACCGCAAGATGCCGAAATTGCTTTTTGGATGAAAGATACTCTGATTCCGCTTGATTTTGTGTTTGTGAATGACGAAGGTATCGTATTTTATTTGTATGAAGACGCTCAGCCGAACGATTTAAGCACGATTCGTTCGCCGAAAAGACCGCGCATTGTTTTGGAAATCAATGCCGGACAAATCCAAAAACACAACATTCAAGTCGGTGATATTTTCAAAACGGATTTATTAGGCAACAAATAAAAGAATATAACTCTGAAAAATGAAGTCCCTTGGTTTTAATTCGTGCCACAAAGTTTGGCCGTTTCAAAAACAAGGGGCTTTTGCTTTAAACTATTTCAGAACATAAATTTATCTTGACTCAGAGCAATATATAAAATTAAAATATTACCATAAACAGGGAGAGTTTTTGTGAATCAAAAAATCTATTACTACAATTTCAAACCGCTGAACGCTTGGCTAGTGTTTAACATTTTAATTACACTGCTTATCGGCTCGTGTTTTTTCTGCGGTGCGCGCATTTGGTTTTATCCGCAAATGTTTGTGTTGGTCGGCGTTGTTATCTTTTCGTGGATAATGTGGTGGTATAAATATATTCATCCGCAAATTATGGCTGTTGTGACCGATGAAAGCATCAAAATTGACCACAACAACCCGCTCAAATGGGAAGATATTGCTTATGCCGAAGAACAAGATGTTTATTGTTGTTTTAAAATGCGTAAAGTTCTTGCATTGGTGCCGCACGACGACATAAACTATCAATATAACTGGATGCAAAAACATAATCCGTTTCCGGCGTTTTCCATTCCGCTCTACGGCTTGCTCAGCCCGCAAGATGAAGCTGAATTAACAGCTCTGATTGATAAAAAAATCGGCATAAAACACAACAAATAACCTGTGCAAAAAGTCTGAGTTAAGATATACATTTTGAATTGCAGCGTGCTAAAGTATCTTTGTTACTTGAACTTAATAAGGAGAACTTATGATGAAAAAGATTTTAGGCGCTGCAATTCTTTGTGCAGGTATTGCTTTTACGGCTCCGGCTCACGCCATTGATTCGACCGGCGGTTGCGGTTTGGGTTCTATGGCTTGGCGCGGTCAATCCGGCATTATACCGCAATCTCTTGCTATAACGACTAACAATATGGCTTCAAATACTATTGGTATTACATTCGGCACTTCGGGATGTGACCCGAACGGACGCATTACCGGCGGAACCGGAAAAATGATGCTCGCTTTTTTGGAAGACAATATGGAACAATTTGCAATGGATGCTGCCGCAGGTAAAGGCGAAACCATTGAAACGCTCGCCGGCATTATGAATGTTGACAGCGCTACTTTGGGCAAAGAAGTTCAACAAAACTTTGCTTACATCTTCCCGAATGATAATGTTGAAGCGGTTGATGTAACCTTGCGCGTGATGGAAATCGCTCACGCTTAATTAAAATCTAAAGTCACCCCTCCGAACTTTAGTAGGTTAAGGAGTCTTCTGATTGTTTATTCAAAATTGGAAGATTCCTTAACCATTCCTAACGAAATTGAGGGATGACTTTTTTCTTTTAAAAACATTATGCGCCGATTTATTATCTGTCTTATTGCTTTGTTTTTTCCGCTTTCGGCCGTCGCCGCGCCGGATATTTCCGAATTTGCACAAAGTGCGGATTGGCTGAAATTGCTTCATTATCACAAATCACTCGGCGGATATAATGGCTTAATCAGAAACAAAAAGTTTTATTTGGCCGCCGACGGTCGTGTTAATCCAAAAGCTGAGCTCAAAACAAATATTGAAATGTTTCAAAGCGGCGATAAAAAATGCGACTTTCCGGCACGGTTTAATTTGCTCAAAGAAAATGGTTTTGTTTCCGGTGATTTGACCGACTGCATCGAATACCAAAAGTTTTTGCAAGATGTGCAACCAAACGGCGTCACTCTGCTGTTTACCGACGCTTATATGAGTAATCCGGCATCAATGTTCGGACACACATTGGTGCGCATCGATACGGCGCGCAAGGGCTCTCAGATGTTGGCACACGGCTCAAACTTCGGCGCAGATTCCGGCAATGAGACAGGTATTCCGTTTATTTGGAAAGGTTTATTCGGCGGCTATGACGGTAAATATAACTTAAGCCCGTATTGGACGGTTATCAATACCTACAACAATATTGAAAACCGCGATATTTGGGAATATAAGCTTAATCTGACCGACGACGAGCAAATAAAATTCGTGAATCATCTGTATGAAATGCAAAATGCGGAAATTCAGTATTTTTTCTTAACCAAAAACTGCTCGTATATGATTTTGGAACTGCTTGAAGCGGTGCGTCCGAGTTTGGAATTGAGCAAAAATTATAATGTTTATGCTATTCCGCTTGATACACTCAAAACCGTGCGTGAAGTGCCGGCGCTGGTCAGCGAAATCAATTATCGACCGGCGCGCTACACCAAAATCAAGCATCAGCTGGGGCAAATGAGTCCCGCACAATATGCTGCTTTTCGCAAGGGTATCAAAGAACACGACTATGATATGCCGAATTTGAGCGAACAGGAACAGCGAGAAGTGCTTGAGAGTGAATATCAGTATTATCAGTATAAATACACCGCGCACGATATGGAACTCAAAGAATATCGCAAAAACAGCTTTGCCGTGTTGCGTCGACGCAGTCAGCTTCCGGCGGCGGAAGAAAGTAAGCCGACCGGCACCGATCCGAGTTTGTCGCACGGCTCATATCAGCTTGCGGTCAGCGGCGGTGTTTATAATCATAAGAGTTTTGAGCAATTTATCGTGCGTCCGGCTTATACCGGCCTCACCGACAACAACGAAGGACTTATCCGCGGTGCCGGCATACGCGTTTTGGAAACAACGTTGCGTTATTATAACCGGCGTCATCGGGCAGTATTGCAACGTTTCACCGGACTTGCCATTTATTCCTTAGTGCCGGCAGACAGGGTGTTTTCACCGTATTCCTACAAAACCGATTTCAGTTTGGTGCGTGAATACAATCCGCAGAACCAAAAAGAAGGAACGGTCGGCAACATTGAGTTCGGTATCGGTAAAACGTTGGGGCTGACTGAGCGTTTTTGGTTTTACGGTCTTATCAATGCGCACGGACAATACGGCGGCTTAATTCCCGATAATTATTGGCTCGGCGTTGCGCCAGAAGTCGGGATTTATGCCGATTTTTCACCTTTTCGGTTTCATTTTGCGGCAGAAGATACTTTAGCGACGGCGCGGTTTGGCAAACGTTTACAATACAAGGCCGATATTGCCGTCGGTATTACAAAAAACTGGTCTCTAAACTTTGAATACACTGCCGCACACAACAAACGCGGTCATAATCAAGAAGAGTGGCTGACCGCGCTCAAATGGTCATTTTAGCAATATTGATAATTTCCGCTCCTGCCGTTTCGGCACATTGAACCGCCCGAAACGCACCGCTTTTCTGCTGTGTAATATAACACACAACAATATTTGCATTTTTGGCAATATACCGATTGCGACGCACAATGGCAAAACGCGGCAAACCGTCGGCAATTTCGGCGGTATAAATCAACTCATCAAACATACTTGCCAACGATTCCTGTCTGATTTGCGGATATTTGGCGGGATTATAAGCACAAACGCAACACACTTTGATAAAACGATATTCTTTTTTCAGCTCAAATATTATGTTGCGGGTTACCCAATCAAAAGTTCCCTGTTCGCAACACCAAAACTCGTCTATTCCGCGCGCAATCAAGCCGCGCACGACTTCTGTGATTTGTTCTTCCAATCGAGTGGTAATAACGGTATCGCGATGTCCGAAAAAGGCACAGATGCCGCTCATTTAAATTCGCTTTCAGCCCAAACAAAAACACCGCATAAAGCGGTGGGCGTTAGCAACTATACCAAGGCGATAGTTCATCTTATTCGGACAAACCTTATTCGATGACACCAACCTTGCAGTGAGTCCATCTCAAAATAATCTTTGCACAGCAAAAATCATTATGTCCTTGGTATTTGGGTTGCTATACCCGCGTCGAGTTGGACGTTCTCGACGAATTGAGTATAAAGAAAATAAATTAAAAAAGCAATAAAATTGTTTGCGAATCAGAACTTTTACCGTATATTATGAGCCAAGGAGGCAAAATGATACACTGTTTTGAGCCGTGGGCAGATGAAAACACACATACTTTGGTCGTCGGCACAATGCCGAGCGCAGAATCTTTACGTCAGCAAATGTATTACGCCCACCCGCAAAACCGCTTTTGGCGCTACATGGCAGAGCTCTTGAACAACGGTCAGCCGGTTACAACCGCCGCCGAACGCCGCACTTTATTGCTCTGGCATCGGCTCGGATTATGGGACGCCCTCGCCGCCTGTAATCGTGACGGCAGTTTGGATTCCGAAATTAAAAACGCCGAGCCGAACGATTTTCACCGCCTGCCGCAAATTAAATTCTATATTTTCAACGGGCAAAAAGCATTTCAATACTTCAAAAAATATAACGGTGATTTACTTTGTGCCGAACCGCAAAATTATGCGGTTTTACCCTCAACCAGCCCCGCCAACGCCTCAATTCCCGACAACATTAAGTTTAACTTATGGGAACAAGCTATTGAAAATACAATAAAACAACATTCTATTTAATAAAATTATTGAAAAAGCAAGCACATCATCTGAATGCAGAGCCGGCGAAATGAAGAATCTCCTTAGACGCCGTGCAATCACCGCAAAGTGCTTATGTTGCTACTTTATAACACCGAGGCCGCACGGCGAGAGAGGAGATTCTCACGTCGGCATTCGCCTCCTCAGGATGACGAAAAAGGAAACACGCACATTGTCATTCTGAGGAAGCCGGGACGGCTGACGTCAGAATCCTCGGACGCTTAGTCCGATAACATGGGTTGTAGTCGCACTGACGTGCGAAGATCCTCACGTCGGCATTCGCCTCCTCAGGATGACAAAAAAGAAAACGCTCCTCAGGATGACGAAAAAAGAAACGCTCCTCACGATGACGAAAAAGGAAACACGCACATTGTCATTCTGAGGAAGCCGGA
>CAMAJR010000040.1 GCA_945835885.1 uncultured Alphaproteobacteria bacterium | reverse complement strand
GTTATACCAAAACCTTTATCTAGTAAATAAAGACTCTCATCACTTGCTTCAATTGGATGTTGTTCTTTCAAGATAAACATTCTGTCTTCTTGTGTTAATCCATTTTCTCCTTCCAATTTACTATATATTTCCTTTAACAAGCAAGGCGTATAGCGATTATTATAAACATCAGGAACAAAACTAGCAATGACCTGACTAACTTCTATTTTTTCTTTTTGAGATAAAGGTTGTGCCTTAACTATCATAGGATTTAATAGAAACAGTATAAACGATAAAATCAATATAATATTTTTCATTATAATTCTACCTCGTAGTGGTCAAAAGGTTCATCTTCAATGTAAGGAGTGGTTGTAAATTTTGATTTGCCATGAGGATCAATGTCTATAGTGTCTAAGATATCATAAAGTTTTACTCCATCCGCATCATAGTAATTGACCCTTATGAATACCATTTTGCTGGTAGAGCGTTTATTTTCCACAATACCGCATAAACGATGCTGACCCCATACATCAGGACAATCATATTGTTGAATAATTTTCACATCGCTGTCATCATCGCTTTCCACATCGCTGTTATCAACGCAACTATACAATGAGAAAATAAAAACAGCACCCAAACCTATACTAAAAACGGCATCAATCCAATCAGTATCGGTAGATTTGTTTTTATTATAAACATCCTTAGCAACTTCCATTTCTTTATCTTTGAGATTGTTAAGTTTTTCAGGAATATTCTGTTCCTTTAATTTTTCAACGCCTTTTTCCGAAAGTATTTTAAGTTTTTCAGGAATATTCTGTTCCTTTAATTTCTCAACGCCTTTTTCCGAAAGTATTTTAAGTTTTTCAGGAATATTCTGTTCCTTTAATTTCTCAACGCCTTTTTCCAAAAGTATTTTAAGTTTTTCAGGAATATTCTGCTCTTTAAGTTTTTTTAACTCCTTATCTTTAAGTTCTTTATGTGTTTTTATGGAATCTTCTTTTTTCATTTCTTTCTTTTCCTCCATATATTGCTAAAAACCGAACGGTTTTTTGCCATATTTCTGGGGATAATTTTATTAACCGGATGAATGTGCCTGTAATTCAGCAACACAGCAGGTTTGAAGCATATTTAAGAAAAATATATTTGACTCCTGAAGCATAATTTTTTATATTGAATTAAATCGTTCCTTATTTTTCAATACCTTTTTTTGAATATAAATTGTTGATTCTTTGATAAATATTTTTAAAAGGAGCAACAATGATTTACGGATATATACGCACATCCACCGATAAACAAAATAATGAAAACCAACGCTTTGAAATTGAGCAGTTTGCAGAGACAAACAACATCACAATAAACCAATGGATTGAGGAAACCATATCTTCCAAAAAAGATTTGGAAGAACGAAAATTGGGTAAATTACTCAAAAAAATCAAACAGGATGATATTATAATAGCAACAGAACTTTCACGCTTAGGAAGAAATTTGTTGCAGGTGATGTCCATTCTTCATCATTGTATGAATATCGGCTGTCAAGTATGGACTCTTAAAGATAATTACCGATTGGGAACAGATATTCAATCAAAAGTTCTTGCATTTGCTTTTGGATTAAGTGCCGAAATAGAGCGTTCAATGATTTCTCAACGCACCAAAAGATGTCTGGATAGATTAAAAGCAGAAGGAAAGCACATCGGCAGAACCAAAGGGAGCAAAAACAAATTAACAAAACTCTCCGGCAAAGATGATTTAATCAAAACATTGCTCTCTCAACACATTTCCAAAACCCAAATTGCTAAAATGCTTAAAGTTAATTACACCACGCTTTATAAGTTCCTTAAACAGCAGACGATTTGAGGATATTTTCTCATTTTAATTTTTTGCTAATTACGCTCTTGTCAGATAACTTCCCATTACTTTTTTACGACCGAATCCGTCAAACTCGACTTCACACATTTGTCCCGAAACGCTCGTGATTGTTCCATAACCGAAAGTTTCGTGATACACCCGCACGCCGATATATTTTGACGCGGATTTCGGGGTAGTATAGCTGGTGTAGTCGGTATCTTCCGCCGGCTCATACGCGTAATCGTGCTCTTCTGCCGATTCGGTATAGCTTTGATAGCTCGGTTTGGTTGAAAATGCCGGTTTGTAGGACTTTTTCTTGCCATAGCCGTATTTGCCGTAACTGCCGCGTTTATAATATCCGCCATTGTCAGAGGAGGCGTAGCCGTCATCATAATCACCATAACGGTTTCCGCTACCGTTAAAACAGTTATTGACCTGATTGCTCATTTGCAAACACGACGTCGGAATCTCATTTAAAAATCGTGACGGCACATTGTTGCGCCATTCGCCATAAATTCTGCGGTTAATCGTGGTTGTGATATAGAGTTTGTGTTTGGCGCGGGTGAGGGCAACATAAGCCAAACGCCGTTCTTCTTCCAACGAATTGGCACCGCCTTCGTCCAACGATTTTTTATGCGGAAATAATTCTTCTTCCCACCCCGGCAGAAACACCGTATCGAACTCCAAGCCCTTGGCAGAGTGCAGGGTTATCAACATAACCTTGTTGGTGTCGAGGTTACTGTCATTATCCATCACCAAACTGACGTGTTCCAAAAACTCCGCCATTGTCGGATAATGCTCGGTGTCGGTCATCACGTTGATGAGTTCGCGCAGGTTTTCGATACGACCTTCCGATTCGGCCGATGAATCGTTTTTAAGCATATCCATATAACCGGAATCATTGATAACATCTTCGGCCAAATCCGCCGGCTCCACCAAACTGACAATGCGACGCCATTCGCTGAATTTTTGCATTAAATCATCTAAATTTGTTTTGGCTTTACCGCTCAAACCGCCTTCGGCAATCAGTTGCTGCACGGCGGCAAACATTGATGTTTGCTGTTTTCGGGCGGTTTGTTGCAGTTTTTCTACCGTTTTGGCGCCGATACCGCGTGCCGGTTTGTTGATAATTCGCTCAAACGCCAAATCGTCATTTGGTTGCACAATCACACGAAAATACGCTAAAATATCGCGAATTTCGGCGCGTTCATAAAACTTTGGTCCGCCGATAACCTGATACGGTATGGCCTCTGAAATAAATTTTTCTTCAAACTCACGGGTCTGAAACGCCGTGCGCACCAACACCGCTATATCGGAATACGCCGTGCCGCTACGGTGTAATGTCTCGATTTCATCAGCAATCCATTTGGCTTCTTCTTCGCCGTTATATAAACTCAGCACCCTGATTTTTTCGTTGTTGCATTTGTTGGCCGGACTGTTTTCTGCCACTTTAAGTGTTTTGCCGAGCCGTGTTTTGTTGTGTGCAATCAGTATCGATGCTGCTGTCAGAATATTGGCGGTTGAACGGTAGTTACGTTCAAGCCGGATAACGCGTGCGTCCGGAAAATCTTTTTGAAAACGCATAATATTTTCGATTTCGGCACCGCGCCACGAATAAATCGATTGGTCATCATCACCGACGCAACACAAATTGTGTGATTGTTGTGATATCAGCCGCAAAAACAGATATTGCGTGACATTGGTATCTTGATACTCGTCAACCATAATGTATTTGAATTTATCCTGATATATTTTCAGCACATCCGGATGGCTCATCAACAAAGTCAGCGTATAAAGCAAAATATCGCCGAAATCAACGCAGTTAAGTTCCAACAGCCGTGCCTGATATTTTTGATATATCGTCAGCAATACGGTCGAACGGAAGCTTTGCATCGCTTTTTCCACCGTCATACCTTTGTCTTTGAGTCGAGAAATACTCTCCACAAAACTTTGCGGCGTATATTTTTTCTCGTCCAAACCCTCATTTTCAAGAATATGCTTGATTAAACGCTTTTGGTCATCTTCACCCAAAATGGTAAAATTAGCGTGCAAACCAACCAATTCGGCGTGCGCTCGAAGGATTTTAGCGCAAATCCGGTGAAATGTGCCGAGCCAAACCGAATTAGCCATATCGCCGATAAGATTCTGCACACGCTCTTTCATCTCATTGGCGGCGCGGTTGGTAAAGGTCACGACCAGACAATTCCACGGTTGCACCGGCAGAGTTGATAAAATGTAAGCAAGCCGTGTTGTCAGAACTTTTGTCTTGCCGGTTCCGGCGCCCGAAAGCACTAATAACGGCCCTTCGGTTGTTTCAACCGCTTGCCTTTGTTCCGGATTAAGTTCATCAAGCCACGGCAACGAGCGTTTTAAAGTGCTGATGTTGTCGTAAAGTTGCGGCGCGGCGGTATCATCATCTAAATCAAAGATGTTATCGGACATAATGCTTCTTCTTCAAAAAAAATTGCTTGTTTTTGTATTGTTAATAAATTATATATACATTTATAATATTATCAAAGCAATGCAAAGCGTTTTTGCGTTTTACAAACAAGTTTTTGAAAGGAACGATATGTCTGAAATCAGAGATAAATTTATGTTTTTGAAAGAATATATGCAAAGAAATATTCTTGGTCAGGAAGATTTGGTTAATAAGCTGATTATTACTTTGCTGGCCGATGGTCACGCCTTGTTGGAAGGTGCACCGGGATTGGCTAAAACAAAGGCAATTAAAAAGCTGTCGGAATGTATCGATGCTACTTTCAGCCGTATTCAGTTTACACCGGATTTGTTACCGTCGGATATTACCGGAAGTGAAATCTTTGTGGCGGCAAACGGTCACTTTGAATTTCGAGCCGGTCCGATTTTTGCCAATTTGGTGCTGACCGATGAAATTAACCGTGCGCCGGCAAAAGTTCAATCCGCTTTGTTGGAGGCAATGGCAGAACGTCAAATCAGTATCGGCGGTAAAGAGTATAAATTACCGCGCTTGTTTATGGTGCTTGCAACGCAAAATCCGATTGAACAGGAAGGAACTTATAATTTGCCGGAAGCGCAGCTCGACCGTTTCTTAATGTTTTTGAAAATCGGCTATCCGTCGGTTGATGTTGAACGCAAGATTTTGCGCCTTATCCGCGCTGAAGAACTGCAAAACCTCGAAAATAAGGAAACAGAACGTGAATGCGCTCTTTCCATTAAAGATGTTATGAACGCGCGTGCCGAAGCATTTAATGTGCATGTCAGCGATGCTGTTGAAGAGTATTTGGTGCAATTGATTATGGCAACGCGCAATCCTGAAAAATATGATGAAAAACTTAAAAATGCCATTGCTTTCGGTGCCAGTCCGCGTGCCACGATTGCGCTTGACAAATGTGCTAAAATCAATGCGTGGCTTTGCGGTCACGATTATGTAACACCGGAAGATATTCACGCCGTGGTGCATGATGTTTTACGTCACCGCATTATTCTGACCTTTGAAGCACAAGCTAACGGTTTGACATCTGATGATATTATTGCGCGCTTATTGAAATTGGTGCCGTTACCTTAAGTCAGGGAGAATTAAATGTTCGGACAACCGAAACAAGCCGATACGGAAAATATTAACGAAAACAAGGGACTTGCCGTAACCATAAACGAGCTGATTGAACAGCAGCGTTACTTACCGTATTTGTCTTTCGGACGGAATATGCCGACAACACGTTTTGCCGGTAATATGCAATCGGCGTTTAAGGGACGCGGTATGGAATTTGAGGAAGTGCGGGCCTATACTTTCGGTGACGATGTGCGCGATATAGATTGGCGCGTATCGGCACGGCGCGGCGTCCCGTATACCAAGATTTTTGTAGAAGAAAAAGACAGAGAAATTATTGTTGTTTTGGATTTGTCTTCTTCTATGGTGTTCGGCACGCGCAACGAACTGAAATCGGTGGCGGCAGCTAAAATTGCGGCCTTAATCGGCTGGAAGACCATTAAAAACAGAGACAGATTCGGTTTTTTAATGTTTGACGGTAAAGATACCGTGTATATGCGGCCGCAGAATAATATGTCGCATCTGATTAATATTTTTCACAAGTTGGCCAAAAAAACACAAGATGTGCTGATTGAGCAACATGAAGGAGATATCGGTGTTGCGCTTGATATGTTAGAACAACGTCAAAAAGGGAAAGGAACGGTTTTTATTTTGAGTGATTTTCATAATTTCGGCGTTGAACGATTTAAAAAAATCGGTATTTTATCTAAAAAACATAACGTATGTTGCATCAATATATTTGATGTTTTGGAAGAAATCGCACCGCAAAACGGTGTGTATGCCGTGCAATATGATTCTCAAAAAGCGGTTTTTGATACTGGTATTCAGGGGTTTACGGCAAAATATCAACAATATTTTCACGCTCAGAGAGAATTATTGCGCACAAATTGTCAAAAATATATGTGCGGATATATCGAAATTCGGACAGATGTCCCTATTTTCAAGCAGTTATCCGGTATATAAAAAACTTGACATAATCAATAATATGTGATACTTCTTGTTCAATTATTCTGTTAAAGAAAGAGGTAAAAATGGTTAAATTAAATGAAAATACATCATACAAACGCGGACAAGAGTTATTGGATTCCGGTCAGTATGAAGAAGCAGTTGAAAGATTTTCGGAAGTTATTGCGGAAAATCCGCGTGCTTGGAAAGCATTGAACAGTCAAGGTTTTGCTTATCAAAAGATGAGTAAATATACTGACGCCGTCAATTGTTTTGACCGAGCTTTGGAAATTAATCCGAAATCGGTGGAAGTATTGAACAATAAGGGCGTAACGTTAAGTATGCGCGGTTTGTATAAAGAGGCAATCACTTGTTTTGACGAAGCATTCGGTAATGACAGAACATCATTGGAAGCGCTGAACGGGAAGGCGATTGCATTGCAACATATGTTTTCTTATAAAGAAGCGCTTGATGTGCTTGAAGAAGCAATGAAAATTGATAATAAACACCCGCAAACTTTGCTCAGTATTGCCGTGACATTGCAAAAACTCAAACAATATGATCGCTCAATCTCTTTCTTTAAGAAGGTCTTAAACGGCGATAAATACAATACAAAAGCGTGGAACGGTATTGGTGTGACTTATCAGTTGATGGGAGATAACGATTCGGCGCTTAAATGCTTTACTAAAATCTTGAACATCAACAGTTCGGATTTGCAAGCGTGGATTAGTATCGGCTATGTTTATCAGAAAATGTTTAAGTTTAAAGATGCTTTAAAATGCTACAAAAAAGCACAGGCAGTCGTGAACGGTCGCTATACACACAAGCTTTATGACGGCTTGGCGTCTTGCTTAACCAAACTTTCGGAGTTTGACCAAGCCATAGAAGTTTATAAAGTTATTTATCAAAGCGAGGAGGGCAAACGCAAATGGGATGCTCAACGTTCGATTAAGTTTGTGAACAAACTCAAACGTAAACAAGCTATCGGCGCATTGCCGGATATTATTCCGCACGATGATGATGAAAGTGAATAATGCGTCGCTTTCTTAAAAAAATTGCAAGGTGCTGAAAGTTCGGCACCTTTTTGATTTTATTATTGACTTTTGAGCCGATTTGCTTATTGTTAAAGCAAAAAACGAAAGGATAAATGATGATGAAAATTGCATATCAGGGCGTGCCGGGGGCTTATTCGCACATTGCGTGCAATACGCTTTTTCCGCAACAAGAGTATGTGCCGTGCGATACATTTGAAATCGCGATGGAACTTGTGAAAAACGGCGATGTCGATAAGGCGGTAATACCGGTTGAAAATTCAAATGCCGGTCGTGTCAGCGATGTGCATTTTCTGTTGCCGGAGGCGGGACTTCATATTATCGGCGAGCATTTTATGCGTATTGAGCATCAGTTGCTGGCGGTTAAAGGGGCAAAATTAGAAGATATCCAAAGTGCAGCCTCGCATCCGCAGGCGTTGGCTCAATGTTCGGAGTTTTTGAAGGCGCACAGCATTAAGGCGGTGTCGCGTATCGATACGGCGAAATCTTGTGAAAAAATTGTGTTGGAACAAGATAAAACCAAAGCGGCCATTGCTTCAAAATTAGCTGCGGAGATTTACGGCTTGGATATTTTGGCGGCCAATATTGAAAATGCCAACAACAATACAACGCGCTTTTTGATTATGCAAAAAGACGAGGAGTTTCCGGTCAATGACGGCGGGCGTTTTATTACTTCCATTGTGTTTGTCACCAAGCATATTCCGGCGGCGCTTTATAAGGTTTTGGGAGGTTTTGCGACTAGCGGAATTAACATTTCAAAGCTTGAAAGTTATCTGCTTGATGGTAAATTTTTCTCAGCGCAGTTTTATATTGAAGTTGAACAGCATATTCATTCACGCGCATTACAATATGCGCTTGCCGAATTGAAGTTTTTTTCGGAAGAATATCAGATTTTGGGCTGCTATCCGGCGCACGAATATCGTCGCTGATTCAACACATTATTCGTTAGTATTGAATTTGCTTACCATAAAGAAGCCAGTCGTAAATTTTATTGGATTTACGCACTTCATTATTCATATCTTCAACAGAAATTTTGCCTTCGGTCAACGTCGGCATATCGGCAAACAACGATGTGCCGAGCCCTAAACGGTGTCCGTCGATTTGTGCGCCGATACTTTCAATAATGGTCGGATAAATATCAAACGGTGTAAAAATGCGGTTTTTGGTGTTGATTGCCGGCTGTGTCGTATTGATAAAAATATTGAGCGGATGACGTTCCATATCTTCTGTAAGCGATTGATTCATCATTAAATGGTCGCCGAGAAGAACAATAGTTGTATTTTCATAAAATGGTTGACGTTTTATCCATTCTACAAAATTACCGATTTGCAAACTGGAACAAGATACAACATTTTGCAAGTTGTTATCCGAACCGTATTTCCGCTCACATAAGTTATCAGAAAATTCTTGTGTGCCGAAATGCGTGTCCAAAGTCATAAATGTAAATACAAAAGGTTTATCATCTTGAGCCAAACGAGATAATTCTTCTTTAGCATAAACAAACAATTTTTCATCCGGTATATTTTTACGCCGTTTTTTATAAGACAGCCGACTAAGGTTACGCGTAAAATATAAAGTATTAAAAAATTGCTGTTGACCATGTGTTGCAACAAAACGATCCATTCCTCCAAATTCACCATTTGAGCCAATCATAAAACTTTCATTATAACCTTGCTGACGTAAAATATCATAAATACAATAAGCATTCGGATAAAAATCAGATTCTGGCTGAAATAAATTTGCTTCTTCTAACGGAAGTTGTATCGGTGCGCCGCAAGTTTTTGCAAATAACCCTGCTTGCGTCCACTGAGTTCCGTCAATAGGCGTTGCGCCGCCCAAATATTCGCTGTTGCTAAAGTTGATGTTTTGATTGGCCAAACTATGCAATTCCGGAATCAAATCCACCTTAAAATAATCGTGCTCCGGTGTTTTGGCAAAAGTTGATTCTATACTTTCCATAAAAATAATAATTAAATTACGCGGCTTATCTGAAAATGTAATTTGTGTTTGTTGCGGCACAACATAATATAATTCATAAAAATTAGAAATCTCGCGTTTATGCTGGCGATATGTCAGCATAGTCCACACATTCATGCGTATAAAAAAATAAACAACGCAAAACAGCAGCCACAGGATGCTCAACAGATATCTATGCCGATAAATAAAATTACGCACAATTTCAACCGGTTTATACTTAAGACGATATTTTTGCGAAAACAAAAGCCATAAAACAAATGCAATAATTGCAGCCGTCATAAATGTGTGTTGCAAATAACTTATAACCAACTTTATTTCCGATCTGAACGGCATATTTAAGTGAAAAATAATCTGTTCATAAGTTATCGGTCCGAATTTGTTAATAACCCAGTTTGCCGAAGAAAACAGGATATAACCGCAAAAAAAGATAAACAAAGGCATTTTCAAAAGTCCCGTTAAGTCAAGTTTTTTTTATAAATATAAGGGATTTGAGGTATTGGCAAGAATTTTATCAATAAAACGCGTCATCTGTATATAACCGGTCTATTTTGCTTGAATTTTGGGGATAACTGCCGTCCAACTGCTGTTGTGACTTGCGCCCTTTACCTCAACAATGTTTGATATATCGGCAACAAAGGCGCGGTTGAGGGCATTTCGATTGCGGTATAAACAAAGTCGTCCGGCACTTGCAACGTGGTGCAACCAAACAGTCCGAACAGCAGAAGAATAGGCGAAATATATCGCAAAATCATAAAGTTATCCTGAAAAATCGACATCTTTTCTTTGGCATACCACACTTATCCGCCAAAATCAAGAAACAGAATAACTTTTCCGCCTCGAAAAACATTGATTGACATTTACAAAAAATTTGCCTAAGCTGAAGACAGATACGGGAGACCGTGTCAAGGGCGTCGAAAACCCTTTATTGAATATATACAGTCGCTCAGCATAGGCGACTTTAAACTGTTATACCGACTTCTGTCTCGGACGGATGTCGGCGAATAAGGCATCTGCTGAATAAGCCGAGCCGTTCTTTTGTATATATTCAATACGGTTTTCGAACATCCGCCCGCTTTAACAGCGGGTTTTGTTTTAACTACAAAACAGGGATGTCGGCGTATGGCTAACGAAGAAGAAACGGTGCAACCACGGCGAGCAGGCGGAAATGCCAGCTTATATAGAGCAAATATTGTTAAAGATGATGAATTTTATACACCTTATCAAGATATAGAAAAAGAACTGAATCATTATGCCAAGCAATTTAAAAACAAAGTGATTTATTGCAATTGCGATGACCATTACGGCATCGGTTTAGGAACACCTAAATCACAATTTATCAAATACTTGGCTGATAATTTTGAGGCATTCGGACTTAAAAAGGTTATTGCGACGCACTATGAGCCGGATAAAGACCATTCAACGATGTATATTTTAGATAAAGACAATACCGGCGACGGCATAATTTGTTGGGAAGATATTGAAGAAATCAAGCTCAAAGGCAACGGCGATTTTCGCAGTCCGGAATGTATCGAACTCTTAAAGCAAGCCGATATTGTGATTACCAATCCGCCGTTTTCGCTGTTTCGCGAATATGTGGCGCAATTATATAAATACAAAAAAAGGTTTCTGATACTCGGTAATGATAATTGTCGAACTTATAAAGAAATTTTTCCTCTCATAAAAAATAATCAATTTTGGTGTGGTTATAATCACGTTAAAGAGTTTTATAAGCCGGACGGGAGTAGTAAAAAATTTGGTAATGTCAGTTGGTATACCAATCTTCCGAACAGCCGGCAAAACGAGTTAATAAACACCGGTAAGCAATACGCCGGATACGAAGATATGTATCCGAAATATGATAACTATGATGCGATTGAAGTTTCGGAAGTGAAAAATATTCCGATGGATTATGATGGCGTAATGGGTGTGCCGATAAGCTTTTTGGATAAGCATAATCCGGAGCAATTTGAGATTATAGGTGCAACAGAAAGCGAAGGGAAGGGTTTTTCTAACGGATTATGGAATGAACAAAGTCGCGTTGCTCAACCATTGATAAATAAAGAAAGAAAATTTAAGCGTTTATTCATCAAAAAGAAAGGAGATTGAATTATGACAGTAAAAATTACGCAACCGACTATTACCATTCGCAAGTTGGTAGAACAATATCACGACGGCGGCGCCGATAACAGAGTCGTGGCTTTCGGCGGCAAACTCAATGTGCGACCGGCATTTCAACGCGCGTTTGTTTATGAACCAACCGAACGCAACAAAGTGATGCAATCGGTTTATAACGGCTTGCCGCTCAACAGTATGTATTGGGCTATCAATGATGATGGAACTTTTGAGGTTATCGACGGACAACAACGCATTATCTCAATCTGCCAATTTTTGACCAATGATGACGGGCAGGGTAATCCGATTGCCATCAATTTTAATGGTAAAAACTCCCAAACTTTTGCCAATCTGTCACCCGAAAAACAAAAGGAAATCCTTGATTATAAACTTCTTGTCTATGTCTGTCACGGTTCGCACGACGAAAAATTAGAGTGGTTTCATACCATCAATATTGCCGGCAAAACGATGACCGAACAAGAATTGCGTAACGCCGATTATACCGGAAAATGGTTGACCGATGCCAAACAATTCTTTTCTAAACGTAACAATAACGAGGCCATCAATTTGGCATTTTACAATAACGATAATAAGCAAACTCTGCTTTCACAAAACGGCGAGCTTGCAAATCGTCAGGCACTTTTAGAATTGGCTTTGCGCTGGATTGTCGGTAGGCAAGCGACAAAATATTCCACTATCGAGGAATATATGGCTCAACATTGTGCCGATGAAAATGCAAACGAATTGATAACTTATTATAGTCATTTGATAAAATGGGTGAAAGCTCTGTTTTATGTTTATCGTCCGGATATGAAAGGTATTGACTGGGGATATTTGTATAATACTTATGGCACGGATTATCATGATGTCAATAAAGTAGAAAAAAAACTCAAATATTTATATGACCTTTATGACGAAGACCCCGACGGTTTGAAAAAATCCGGATTTTATGAATATGTGTTATCCGGCGACAGAACATTGATTTGGAAGCGCTTGTTTAGTGAACGACAACAAAGGCAAGCATACAGAAATCAGGGTGGAAAATGTGCGGGAAAATGCGGTAGGGTATTCAAATTCAATGAGTTGGAAGCACATCATAAAGTTGCTTTTGCCGATGGCGGCGAAACAACAATCGCCAACTGTCAAATGCTGTGCCACGATTGCCACGCCGATATTACCGCTAAGCAAAATCGTGATAAATAACACTGATTTTTAACGATAGCTGTTTCTTAAATTGTCGTAAAGTAAAGATATTGTTGCGTTGTATAGTTGCGTTATGATGCTCAAAATTGCATTGTATGAGATTTTTCTCTTTATTCAAAATACCAATCATCATATATTGAACAAAGAGAAGAATAATTGCGCGTTCGATAACTAAATTTATGACTTCGTATAGTAAATTACGATTAAGTCATTTTCATAACTAAATTTGTGCGAGGGCGGAAAACTTGTTGTTTTATTGTAAATTTTATTACGGCTTTCTCATAATCATATTTGTCGCATAAGAGAATGACCAAAATCCGTGTTGCGTGTCCTTAAACCACAGAAGAGAATTATCTCGCTCTTATAATTATATTTGTCGCATAATGTATAAGATGTATAAATCACATCATTAGAACAAACGCAGAACAAGCATTTTATCCTAAAAAGAAAAAAAGAGGGTAATATGTTTTCAATTTGTCCAAAAAAAGTATATCAAAACAAAGATTTAGACGGAACAGATATAAAAGTTTATTTGGCGATTCAAGGATTCGCGAATGATGACGGTTTTTGCTTTCCGTCGGTGGCGAAAATTGCCGATATTTGCGGCGTTTCAAAACGCACGGTTTTTCGTTCTCTTAAAAAATTAGAGAGTTACAAAGTATTAGCGCGCGAACAGCGTATGAAAAACACCGGCGGCAACACTTCAAACGCATATTATTTGAAGTTAGAGCCGGATAGCGCCGACGTGACAGATTTGTCACGGGGGGCGTGTCAAACTTGTCACGGGGGGAGTGACATAGATGTCACACCGAACAAGAATCAATATAACAAAAATATTTTTAAAAAATATAACAGCGCGCGCGTAGGCGCGCGTGAAAATGGCCGCATTATTTCAGATGTTGACGTTGAGCGCGTCGGTGCGTGCAAACGTAGCGTTGAGGGTGCAATCAATTATCAATTTTTTATCAGCAAAGGGGGTGAGATGTGCGCGAGAGCGTTCGGCAAATTATATCAAGACAACATCACGGAAAGCGAGATTGTAAGTTTTTTTGAAAATTACAATCAAACAATTAAAATTTACGATTACAACACAAAAAGTTTAGGGGAAACAAACATTGAGTGAGATTATCGGGCGCGTGACGTGCGCGGTTTGCGGCGAGGAATTGCAAGACCTCAAAGTGAACAAAAATAACAAATTATATTGCTATTGTGACAACGGTTGTAAATGGCAATTAAACAGCAAAAACAGCCGCGCCGTTTTAGCGGCATTACGCGGCGGAAAAAGCGTAAAAATTGAGCGCGTCGGAATTATTAGGCCGGTTACACAGGCGGCCGCCGACGATTTGGAGAGTGAATTAGGAATTTAATGAAAGGTTATACTATGGAAAACGAAAATATTACAATTTTAGATGACGGCGAGGATTTAACACAGAAAGCGGCCGCCGAATTTGTGGAAACAATCGAGGCGCAAGCCGAACAGGCCAAAGAGGACGCCGCGCCGGTGGCGTCGGTATTAACCCCAGAACAATTTGAACAGCATTTTTTTGAGCTGTTTGACATTTGCGGCGATTTATGGGATATGCCTGATTTTAAAGTTCAGCGCGACAAGCCGTTCGAAGTCGCTGGCGCGAAAGTATCGGCCGCAAAAATTTATAATATGGCGCAAAAATACAAGATGTTACATTTTTTAATTGAGCCGTGCGGCGGTTGGTTTGGCGATACGATAGCGATTGCGTGTTTCGCAGGTGCAAAAGCAAATATTTTGTGCCGAAAATATACCGGCAACGGCTTGACCGGATATTTGAAAAAATTTGTTAAAAAATCCGGCGAGCAAGTCAAAGAAAACAGCTTTTTTTCGCGTTTCTTCAAAAAAGAGGTAAAAAATGAAAAAGAAAAATAACACAGACAGCCGGCGCGTCGGAATTTTCGGCGCGTCTGGTAGCGGTAAAACAACTAAGGCTCTTGATTTAATCAAAAATTGTCAAAGATTAATCGTTTTTGATATACTTGATGATTTTATCGGTTATTTCCGCCGCTTTACGTCGCTTGACGAATTAAAGGTATATGTGATTAAGCATTATACAAAAGGTTTCCGCGTTTCGTATGTGCCGCCGTATGGTAGCGAGGCGCGCGCGCTGTCGGATTTATCAGAGTTTGTTAAATACATACAAACAGGTTATAAAATCGGCGCACATAGCGCGAAAGTTACTTTGTTTGTTGACGAATTAAACCGGTCGTTTCCGCTTGGCTTGACCCGCAACAAGCCGCTTAATGCCTTTGGTTTTTTATGCAATCAAGGCCGGCATTATGGCGTTAATATTGTCGGGGTTTCGCAACGTATGTCAATGGTAGATATGCCATTTCGGGCGAATTTATCAGATGTTTATGTTTTTCGCTTGGCAGATTTTAACGACGTCAAAGCGGCGACGGCGGTTTTTGGTAGTCAATACCGGCAAACAATCTTAAATTTGCCGAATTATAAATATCTGTATAAAAACGAAAATGGGGTGTTAATATGATATATTTGATTTGTCATTATGGCGATGGGTTGAAAGTGTTTGACTTTACATCTTTCGACGAAGCAAAGCGATATATTAGGAATTACACTCCGTTGCAATATGTAATTATTTGC
>CAMAJR010000039.1 GCA_945835885.1 uncultured Alphaproteobacteria bacterium | reverse complement strand
CCGCCGGTGCCAAATTTTCATCTTCAAAAATATGCGTAAAGTCAAACGCCATAAAACGTCGGCTCTTTAAATCCAAGCTATCGTCCGTGCCGTTAAAAATCGCGCCGTATTGGTCCGGATTTACCCAGCGATACAGCTCACGCCGCATATTTCCGGTCGGAGAAAAACAACTCTTATAAAGGTTTGACAACAACCGTTCTTCCGGCCGCAGATAATCAAACGCCGTCGTCACCGCACGCGCGACTTCTCGGTCGGCAAGCGCATCGTCAACCATTGTAATAGACTTCAGCCAGCGACGTAAAAACGCGCGGTTTTCCGGCGTATTGGCACAATCAAACGGGTTAAGAGAAACATTCTTTTCATCGCCGTCAAAACCGACATATGCGCCCTTAACCGCGCGTGTAAAAATCTGCGCGCCCAAGTGACGGTCAAAGAAAAATACCCGCAAATCGCCGTGACGCATTGCTTGTCCGGCCAAAAACGTCAACAAAGTCGTTTTACCCTGACCGGTCGGACCGATGATACAACAGTGTGCCACCGCCGACTCTTCACTGCTTACATGGAATTGGAATCGATACGCCGAACCGCTCATAGTGCGGAAAATGGTAATTGCGCCTTTTCCCCAGTCGCTTTTATTAAAACCGCCGGCCGGTTTATCAAGTGTTATTGCCATAGCAATAACGCGTGACAAATAGCGATATGTTCTCGGGTATGTATCGTATGTCGGGAATTGCGTAAAGAACACCGCTTGCGCAACCCAGCCCTCGCGCACCGGTGTTACACCGAACGAGCGGCAAATTCTCTGAATTTCTGATTCGGCAAAATCAATTTCTTCTTTACTTTGTCCTTTGGCAATAATCGTCATTGCATATTCTGCAAGTGACTGATAATCATTATCACTATCATCAATAGACGCCAAAGCCGTTGCATATTGTTCCACAACACCGACCGAAAGACTGGTGCTCATCGCCATACGTTGTTGCTGCATCAAAAGCGCGCGCGCTTCGGCACGAAACAGCGGTCTGATGTTATGCAAAATCACCAACTCACTGTCAATAGCGTTCAGCGAATAAATCATACTTTCGTCCATTGCTTCGCCGCTGTTTCTGATTCCCAAAGCAATTTCATACAAATCGTGGTCACCCGAAAAAAAGTGAATAATACCTTCTTCACGCGTAAAATGAATATGATCTGCCGTCAAAAGCTCGCACAAACGCTCCCCCTCGGCTGTATTAACTTTCGGTGTCGGCAAAGATACAGGGCTGCATAAATGCGCAAATACATAAAACGGGCTGTCGAGCGGGCTGCTGGTTTCTGTTTCATACATCGGACTAACCCCGTATTCACTCATGGTTGACATCAAACTTTGCGAGGCATAGTTTAAATCTTTCAGAGCATCTTTGCGGTCGGCAACAGAAAGAACAATGTAATGTTTATTGGTATAAATTCGGTTCATACCTTCAAACCAAACTTGCGAAATCGTATCTAACAGCGGATTATTAAAATCGCGCTTTTCACTCTCCAACGTGTCTCGGTCGCGAATGGTTATCACGCGAGCAATAACCTGCATATTGCCCATATCATCAATCCACGATTTTCGCGCTTCCATCATTGAATACACTTTTTCCGCCGTCGCCGCCGACAAATCGACACCGTCAAGCCGGAAAACGCGCGCAAAAGAATTGTTGTTGCACTGAATGGTTACGCCGTCAGACATCAGTTTTTGAAACGGCAAAAAATCTGATACTCGCGATTCACGCGGTTGCGGCAAAACCCAGTTACCGAATTTGGTTGATAACAAAATCGCAAACGAAGCCGCTGAAGCAATACCGATAATCGCCACCGCTATTTCAATATTACTCAAACCGCGCACAAATATGCTGAGAAAATCGTATTCATTCATGGCTCAAATTTATTCCCCGCTTCAGAATATAGGTTAGAAGTTTGATGATAGGTTTGACCATACGCCTGCAACATTGTCGACAAGTGCGGTTCTTTCAAGCCGGCAAAGACCAATGCGATATGCGACATAATTATCAAGGTAACGAAAAACAGCGGGTTCATACCGGCCATACCGATACCCATAAACATAACCGGAAATTGAATGCCTAAGTTAATCACTGCCGGCACCATCGGCGCCCACAAGACTTTAGGCGGCTGCGCAACCGCTTTTAAGATTTCTTCTCTCATCTTGTCCCTTCCTTTAGCTGTTGCCACAATTCTCGAGCCGTTTGCGCATCTTTTATTTGACCGATATGAGCGGCAGATAAATTGGCATAAATTTCGTGTTCCTGCTGCACAATCAGCATACGCGGCGAACGCGCTTTCATTTCTGCATCAAGAAGCATCTTCTTTAATGTTTGCCGTTCCTTATCTTCTTTATCCGAAAGGAGCAATCCTTCCAAATCATCGGCATTAACGGCTTTTCCGGCGGCTCGCACGCGTGTAACGTATTCATCGGCCTGTTTTAGCTTTTTAAGCACTTCGGCATTTTTATCACTCAAACGATGCTTTGATGAATTTTGGTCACCCGCTTTCACCTGTGTTTCTCCTGCCCGCGTATCGTCGAGATATGCGTGCACCGGCAAAACATATAAACAAATCGCTATGACCAATAAAATAATTTTCATTTAACACTTTCTTTGCTTGTTAACCGTCTGTGATAAACACCTTTGATTAAGAATCAACGCAATAAATCCGTTTACTTCTTTTTACCTATTACGACAACTTCGGGCAAAGTTCCTCCATATACAGTTGCTCCCCCGCTATTTTTATCCACTTGTGCTTTTGTCGGATCCATACTTTCGCCGCCCGCTCCCGTGCTTTGAATATCCGGAAAAGGATTTCCGGACTGCCCATTGCTGATGTAACTGATGGCACCAATCATCGTGCTCAAAACAAAGGTGCTGAACATTATGTATGCAAGCATTTTCCACGATATTTTGTTAAAAATCGCCATAAAGGAAAAGACAATTAAACCGAAACCGGCAATCAAAAACCCGGAATCACGCAACCCTTTACCGATTGTGCCGGCTTTTTCAGCCAAATTATCAAATATGACATCCGCATTACCGGCAAAGGCATCGCCGCTAATACCCATAAGCACAAACGAAACGAATAGAAATAAAAATGTTTTTTTCATTAGTCTAATCTCCTCCGCTCATTGCTGTTTGTTGGCTTACTCCCGCACCGGCAAGCGAGCTGATACCGTTGGCAGAAGCTATGATAAAAACACCGAGTAAAATCGCAATAAACCATTTCCAGTTAAAACTGCCGAACATACCGGCAATACACACCGAAGCAATACCAATCGTTGCTGCCGGCCAGATTATCTTTTTTAATCCCGCAAAAATTTGTTGCCCCGCAGTATTTAAACTTGCAAATGCGGCAAATGCATCTGTTGTGTATAAAAATAAAGAAAGAAATAAACAGATGGTCCAACGGTTTTGCCATAAAAAATTCTTTATTTTAATCCACAACATAATCGCCTCCTTAATCTTCTCCGAGGAGAGAAGACTCTGCGCCTTCCCTCCTCCAAGATTATTTTCCGTAAATCTTTACGTTTATATATTATTTCAAAGTATCAACAAAGTTTGATGAAACAATACCATCGCTGTTTGCCGCATAACCGACAACACCGCCGGCCGCAGCCACAACTGCCAAACCGAACGCCAAAGCGGCAAACCAAGCCCATTTCAACTTACCAAAGATGGCTTGGAAGGCCAAAGCAATCAAACCGAAACCACCGATTAAGAAAATAACGAACTTAGATTGTTTAAACAATTGTGACAACTTTGATTGAGCTGTCCCGAAAACGTCAGCTTCTGCATTACCAGTCATGACAAGGGTGAAAAACAGAACCAATGTCAAAATGGTGCAAATATTATTTTTTAAAAGTTTCATTTTCTTTCTCCTATAAATTCATTACGATTTTATAATATCACATTTTTTTACAAATTTGTGTTACATTTTTGTTACATTTGACAAGCGTCTTTATCCGTGTTTTTCGGGCATTGTCATTTGTCTGACTGTGTATATTACAAAAATACATTTTTAATATAACGACAAAAAGTAAATAAAATGTAAAAAATTACTTTGTTATAAGTTATCATATTTTTATCACATTTATATACTGATTTTTGCAACTTATTAACTTTATTTTTCTCATTAACTTTATTTTTCTCATTAACTGTATTTTAACACACTTCGTTGTATCTTCAAACAAAAGAGTGGGGTAACTGTCTTCATTTTGTTGCGGTTATTCGTTTGATTCAATAGGATTATAGAGATGCCAAAACCGGGTATTAAATATTTTGCAGGGAGTTTCCTGTTATCTTTAGTCGCTGTATTTGTTGCAGCGAAGGCCTATTTGTTACTCACAATGTCTGAACAGCCGAACAATCAGATAGCGGAAGATATCAAAGCACAAAATATTGAATTGTTTGCCGTTAATGAAGAAGAAGACCCGCTTTATAATAAATTTAAGGAAGTTTCCCAGCCGAGCAATCCGCTGATGGCGCAAGAAGATGCGAATCTTCCCGAAAACATAAAGGACGAAGTTCTGTATTCAGCGGAAGAAAGCTCTGATGACGATGTTTTGTCAGATATTCAAGATTCAGACAATAACCAAACGGCAGATGCAACGCTTTTTGAGGGTGATGATTTGGTGATTGCCGACGCAGCCGATTTGCCGAAAACAAATCCGGAAAAAGTCGTTTCTGACAATAACGACGACTTAGAAATAACTGATGCCTCGCAGGCACCTGTTTTTACCATTCCGCTCAAGCACAATTATAATATAGAAGGCGGAACCGTAACTGTTTCCGACAGCACAAATAACGGGAAAATCGCCCTTGCCTCGCACGATGTCAGCGTTTATAACTTGGGAACGGAAAATCAGCCGGATGTGACCGAACCGCTTGAAATGCGTTCGGAGGAAAACAAAGAAGATACCGTCTCCGAGGCAAAATCCGAAACTTCAACAGCACAATCTTCCGAATTGGCTGCTCATATTGCTTCACCGCAAATCGCAAACGACGACCCGTGGGAAGTTGCCGAAACCGCTAATAAGCACGCCGCCAAAAATTCACTGAGCGTCAAAAGTCAGACCGAAAAAGCCGATGTTGCCTTACCGGCGCAAGAAGTTCAGACGGCATATCGGCCGCAACAAAATATTTTGGTTCCGATTCCGGACGAAATTATGCAAAATGAAAATCTGACACCGCAGTTTTCAAGTTCAAAAGAAAATCTGCAGTTAGAAGAAGAATTGCGTTCTAAAAACGAATTGCCTCCGGCAGATAAAGCAAATAACGCAAGCGACGCAAAAGATTCCGGTAATTCCGCCCACAAGCCGAATAATTCTTCAAGCGAGAAAACTCCAACAGATGATGAAAATATCAACAAAATCAAAGTTAAGCCGCTTCCGGCAACACCGGCTGAGATTCCGGCTGACGACGGTGAAAAAGATTTTGATGACAAAAACGAATCTAATGCCGATGACGCAACGTCAAAAAGTTTAACGGACAGCATTACGGCGTGGTTCACCGGAGCTAAAACAAAGGCAAAAAAGACTATCGCTTCATTAAAGCCGTCGACTGAGGATAACCGTGCCGAAGATAAACCCGCAGATAAAAAATCAAGCGGCTCGATTTTTCAAAGACTGTTGGGACCGCAAGAAGAAGAAAAGAATATTGCACCGAGTGAGCTGAAAATAACATTTCAGCCGAACAAAGCGCAAATTTCGGGGCAAACGCTTGAGTGGTTGCGCGCATTTGCCGACAATACTTTGAAAAACGAAACGGTTGTTGTTGAAATCAGAGCATCGCAGAACGCACCGGAAAACATTCAACAAAAACGTTTGAAATTATTTTACAAGCTTTTGGCCGACAAAGGTGTGGATTATCATAAAATTAATGTAATATTTACCAACCGTGAGCCAAACTCTTTTATTATTAGGAATGTCAGATACGCTTCTGAAGAAGATATGGCAAAAGCCGTTGTCAAATGGGGAGATAACCCGTGGTAACAAATCAGAAAGAAGCGTCTACAATTTTAACCTGTATCATAGGAAAATACGATGAAACACTATTTTGAAAAGATTATAATGCATAAATTTGCAATCACCGGCTTGATTTGCTGTGTTCTCGGCACAACCGGTTGCGTTAATGAACCGACAAGCTACTTGGAACGAGAAGCAAACTGCCAAGACGGTATTTGCGAAAGCGAGCAGGAATTTACGGACGTTTGCACGGAAAACTCCGCCGGTTACAGCGAATGTGTTAATCAGGCACCTGTCAACTATACGCGCACAAACTCCGATTTTCGCGCATACGGAGAACGGACACCGCGTGATCATCGTATTACACAGGCCGCGGCCGGCAATAATATTTCCGCAACCACGGTTCCGGGAATTGTAGACGAAGTCATTGAATATCAACCGACCATCGAAACAATGTCTCAGCAGGCCTATACCATTAACACTGCCGCTCAACCGCAAGAAGTTGCAGCAGAAGATGCCGATGTTCAAAACCGAGATTGGTTGGCTGAAGAAGGTCAAAGTTTGAAAGAATTGCTGACACAATGGAGTGAAGAAGCCGGTTGGCGTTTAATTTGGAAGACTAACCGCAACTACACTCTCAATGCCGGCGCTATGTTCAGAGGCAGTTTTGCCGACGTTGCCTCTGCTTTAATCAGAGCATTCGGCCGTGCCAGACCGGCTCCGATTGGCACATTTTATAAAGGAAACCGCGTTTTGGTAGTAGAAACAATGGAGGACGAAAATGCGTATGACTAATTTGTTTAAATTAACTGTTTTCGGTATTGTAGCCATTGCTGCCGCATGCAGCGTGTCGCCGGAACTTGATCGTGAAATGGAACAACGCACCAAAGACACTATCGAATTGCGGCAAAAAGCGGTTGCACCGGCTGAGCAGATTCCGGACGATTTAATTCGGGTTAAAAACGATATTTGGCTTGGCGATTCTTCCACTATTGAATATGAGGGCGAAGCCGTTCCGACGTATTTGGAAGCCAAAGACGGTATCACTCTCATCAGCAATCGCCCGATTACATTATTTGAAATCGGTAATATGATTAGCAAAATTACGGGGTTGACGGTTCGTTATGCTCCGGAATTGGAACAAGATGACCGCACTTCCATCAGCACGGCAGATAACAATCAGCCGGATATTGAGTCACTCGGTCAACAATGGACCGATTCAACAAAAATGATTGTCAACTACAAAGGTCCGTTAAGCGGTTTGTTAGATGAAGTTTCCAACCGTTTCGGTATTTGGTGGAAATATGAAAAGAATGAAGTCTATTTCTACAAGTTTATTACCAAGACCTTTATTCTTTATACTTTACCGACCACACCGACGGTTGATGCAAGCATTACCAACTCAGGCGGTGAAGGCGAAGATAGCGTATCGGCACAAAACTCATATAATGCGACCAGTGTTTGGGATGAGGTGAACGCTACTCTCGAAACGATGAAAACAAGTGACGGTTCTATTTCAATGAATCCGGGAAGCGGCACCATTAACGTGACCGACACCCCGACTGTAATTAAGCGTATCGGTAAATACATAACGGATATGAATGCCCGTATGAGCAAGCAAGTTGCAATCAGCGTCAAAGTTTTGCAAGTTGACATCAACAATGAAGACGGCTTTAATTTCGACCTCGGCGCAACGATTGCTCAAAGCAACAATTTGAAAACAACCTCTTGGACACAAAGCGGTGCGCTCGAAAATTCTACCAGCACGCTCGGTATGGGTATCTTGAAAGGCAAGGTTGATTTACAGGCAACATTTAACGGCTTGTCTAAAGAAGGTAATGCTCAAATTATTACAAGCGGTTCTGTTACCACGATGAACAATAAAGCCGCGCCGATTAAAGTTATGCGCAAACAGTCTTATATTAAGGAACAAAGCACAACAAACAACGGCAGCGGTGATAACAATTCCATGGAAATCGATGTTGAAACAGAAGATATCAATACCGGTTTCATGATGGCCGTTTTGCCGAGAGTTTTAGACCACGGCCGCTTGATGATTTATTTCAACCTGACCTTGTCTAACTTGGTAAGTTTGGAAAAAATACCGCTTGGTTCCGGCACGGAAGACGACGCAAAAGACGGCTTTATTCAAAACCCGATTACCGAGGCGCGCGGCTTTACGCAAGAGTTAGCCATGAAATCCGGTGAAACTTTGGTATTGGCCGGCTTTGAACAAGTAAAAGATCAAACCGAAAAAATCGGCACCGGAAAACCGGATAATATGTTACTCGGCGGTTCGTCCTCGGCTGATCGTTCCCGCACATTGCTGGTAATTATGCTGACGCCGGTTGTTATTGAATCTCCGCTTGATCCGGAATCCAGAATGAGAGACTAATTCTTTTAGGAGAAAACCAGTGGAATTTGAGGAAACGCAATCAGAAGAAAAAGCTTGGAAATCGACGTTCACGGTCGGTTCGACAACCTATGCCGCAAGCTTGTTCTGGCAACCCCTTATGAATGAAGACAAGCCGTTGCCGGAGGTCAAAGAAGCCGCCGAGAATATTCTTGAGGGGGCGGACCTGTATCTGACGCGCAAAGGCAAATCACCGCAGTTCGGTCTTGCCGCCTCAACGCAGGGCTTTACCAAAGGGTTGCCGTCAGCTGCCGTCGCTTTAATTACGGGTCTCGGAACGGTTACATCGTTTTTGGGTGTGTTTAAGGTTGATACGGGATGGTGGTATATCTGCTTCAGAAATGACGTTATTTTGTCTGACGGCGATACACTGTTTATCAGTGAGCGTGATGCCAAAAATCAGTTTATATCTATGTTGGCGGTGCCGGATTGGGATGCTATTTTTGCGCCGGCAGAATGGGCAATAGAAGATACACGCTCCGATGATTTACAGCCGTTACTTGAAAAGGGCTTACAAGTCAAACTTGATAAAATTGATGCCAGCAACGATTCGATTATGCTTTTGGTAATTATCGTATGCTTTGCAATTATTCTTTGGTTTGCGTATTCTACCTTAAAAGACTTGTTCTTTTCTGCGCCGGAAGCACCGATTATTGCGCCGATTGAGCAAGTTCAGAAAGAAGAACTTCCGCCTGAACCGAAACCGTGGGAATCAATCGCAAACCCGATTGATGTTATGCGCAACTGCTATAAAGCAACACAAAAGGTGGTTGAGTTGGTCGCTCCGGGGTGGAAATTGGAAGGCGTTACCTGCAACAGTTCCGGCTTGGTTACTTCATGGCGTCGTGAAATCGGCCGTCTGACCTTTATGGAACAAGCCCTCGACGTTTCAGACGTCACTTTTTCGTCACGCGCTTTAAGCACCGACGGTAATACGATGATGGCCTCTTTGCCGATTGAGGCACCTCAGACATTGAACTCTCCGCCGGAATATACGCAGAGCGAACTTATTAATACCATCAACGATATTAATCAGGCGCTGAGTATCGGTATTGCCCTGACACCGAAGAAATGGACATCACCGCGCGGAACACAGTATGAACTGATGGAGTTTAGCATCTCGTCAAATAACGATCCGCTCACTTGGATGGATTTGTTAATGAAATTTTCAGGATTAACGATTAATACTGTTACATACGACATAAATTCTGCAAATTGGACTTTCAAAGGAGAAATCTATGAATTGTAATCTTAAAAATAAAACTTTAGTCGTAATTGCGTTATTGTTCGTCTTTACGATGTCGGCAAACAATGCAAGTTTTGCCGCAGATGCGCCTTCTTTGTCAAAAGCGCCGGTTGCAGAAGCTGCCCAAAAGTCGGCGAAAGTTTCTCAGGCCGAAGTCGATAAGGTGGTTAAAAATGCACAAGTTGCGGTAGCCGCAGCCGAAGAACGCGCCAAGAAAAATATCGCGGCAATCGATGCCGAAGAAAAGAAAGCGATGGATAACTTAAAGGAATTGGATTCCGAAATCGCCGCCGTTAAAGAAGAACTTCGGGCGCTGAATGCCGATTTGGAGGATAAAAATGCCGTCAGTATGGCAAACTCTATTGATAAAGAATTAGAGTTTTTGGAGGATAAACGTCCGAACGAACTGACGGAATTGACTGAATCAATGAAAAAACCTCAACCGGTTTTAGGTGCGGAACCACCGGTAGAAAATGCTCCGGCCACACCGAAAAATCCTGCTAATGCCAATACAAATCAGAACACGGCAAATACCAATGCGCCGACTGCGGCCAAACCATCAGGTGCGCCTTCAGACCCGTTTTTGGCCGGTGCCGGAGATGAATTAAGTCCGAACAATGGAGCAAAAGAAGGAAATATCCCAAATGCCGATGCTCCGAAATCTCCGCTTGAAAATTTCGGCAATGCGATTCTTTCTAAGGTTGACAACAGCTTGTTCAACAAAATGTCAACTATTGAAAAACAAACAACTTTGCTGCGTTTGGAATATAAACGTGAAGAGTTGAAAAACAAAGTTATTGCTCTGCGCACTGCTCGTTTGCGCGCGATGCAAGAAGAAATCGAACGTCGCCGCGCTTATGAAGAAAAACTGAAAAATGCCGAGGCAGAACGTCAGGCCAAAATTTTGGAAGAGCAAAGAAAACTTAAAGAACGAGAAATGGAACTTGAAAAACTTAGACAAGCCAAGGTCATCAATGATTATATGAATGAAATGTTGCGTATGAATCAGAAATGGATTGAGGAAAATGCCAAGTTGCAAAACCGCATTCACGAATTAGAAGACGAACGTGTTGTTTTGATTAACGACTTTAAGGACAAGCTCGGTGATATTTCAAAATATCTTGAGATTTTGAAAAAACACGTTATTGCTGCTGTTCAAGAACACTTTATTACCATCAACTCTTTAAGAGATAAAATTGCTGACTTGCAGACAGTTATTGCCGATAGAGAAGAACAACTCAGAGCGTGCCGTGAAGCCGGCGACGAATTGGGTGAAGGCGGCAATCTTGACGGTGTCAATACACCTTCTCAAGTTGATGTTGATTTGTCCCATGAATATGCTGTTTTGGATATTACGGGACAAGGTGATGAAATTGTAGCCAAACTCGTCAGCATTGACGGTAAGACCTTTACGGTTCATAAAGGTTCAATGCTTAAAGGCGGCGAAATTGTAACCGCAATCACGGATACATACATCTTGTTTGAAAATAAGGGTATTAAGAGTTATCTCTACACGGGCGGCGGTATTCGCGAATATGAACCGCATGCAACCTTTAACGATAGTTCAGAAGACTTCTTTGACCCGATTGAAACCGTTCGTAAAGAACCGAGTTCCACGTCAAGTAAAGCCCGTGAAAAACCGAAACAAGAAGACAAGCCGAAACCGGCAGCTTCCACCCCGAAAGCAGCCCCGAAAGCTCCGGCTCGTCCGGCTTCCGTTTCGCACTCAAGTTCTTCGAGAAGATCTTCCGGTAACAACGGTATATCTTCGGGCGTCGGAGCAGTAAAATAATAGCAGAGAACGTTCTATGGCTGAAGATGATTTGACAGCACAAAAAGAGGCAGGAAAGCCGGACGAAAAATCCGGCACTCTTGTCGTTTCTGCCAATCAAAAACAACCTGCCGGAGGAAAAAATCTTCCTAAAGTAGCACAAAGCGGAGATATTGCCGATTCGGATACTACGCTGACACAAGCCCAAAGCAATATGTTCCAGCTTCTGTTTTCCAATGACAACCGTTTGTTGACAATGGAAGGCGGAGAATTAGTTGTTGATGATGAAACACGGCGTATGTTGGCTTTGTTCTCTGACGGAACATATCTCGTTGATGAAAGTCACCGTTTTGATGGTAAGGTTTTAAACTTTGCTGCCATTGCCCGCCGCCGTAAAATTCGTATTGCCGACCCGCGGTATGTTTCTGCGTCGGAAATGGCGGCATTGTATGCTTATGCCGAGCGCGGACAAGGTCAAATTCAAGTATCGGCGGAAGAAGCATCTGATTACCAGATGCAAATCGACTTTTTAAGCGTTATCAGTCGAGCGGCAATGCACAAGGTATCAGATATTCACGTTATTGTCGCCAATTCTACTTTAGTTTATTTCCGCTCAAGCGGTATGATGGAACGAGAACTTGAATACTCCAAAGAATGGGGAGAAGCATTTGTGCGTGCAGCATTTGCCTCGGCCGATATTTCTGATGCAAACTATGCGCAAAATGAGTTTCAAGGCGCACAAAAACTTGGTTCGACACCATTACGCGGAACCAACGGCAAATTGCGGTTGCCGCATAATGTCTTGGCTATTCGTCTTCAATTTAACCCGGTTGCTTTCGGCTCACAGTATTTGGTTATGCGTTTGCTTTATGCCGATGACAACCCGAATGGAGAAGGTGATTTACGTTCTCTTGGCTTGGGCGACCGCGAATTAGATTTATTTTACCGATTGCGCGCCAGTGCTACGGGCTTGAAAATTATCGCCGGTCCGACCGGTTCCGGTAAGTCAACAACATTGCAGCGCAATATGATTAAGTTGTTGCAAGAACATCAAAGCGAAGTCAACGTTTTGACGGTGGAAGACCCGCCGGAGTATCCGATTCCGGGCGCACGGCAAATGCCTGTGACCAATGCTTCTACCGAAGAAGAAAAAGATGATGCATTCAACAAAGCTCTTTCGGCTGCCCTTCGTTCCGACCCTGATGTTATTATGGTCGGTGAAATCCGAACTCTTTCCGCCGCGAATTTAGTGTTCAGAGGCGCTCTTTCCGGCCACAGCGTGTGGACCACGTTGCACGCCAACTCGGCGCCGGCAATCATCACGCGTCTGCGCGATATGGGTATTCAGCCGTATATGTTGGAAGACCCTGAAATTATGAAAGGGTTGGTATCACAACGTTTGTTCAGAAAAATTTGCCCTTATTGCAGACAACCGGTTAAGAAAAGAATGTCCGACCCATCGTTTAAGCGCTTGCAAATTGCACTCGGCGATTTTGGGGTTGAAAATACATTTGTGCGCGGTCCCGGTTGCAAATTCTGTGGTAATAAAGGGGTTATCGGCCGTATGTCTGTGCCGGAGATTATTTTGCCGGACGGACACTTTTTGCGCCTGATGCTCAGCGGTGACACCAAAGATGCCATTGATTATTGGGTCAGCGAATTAAACGGACGGCCTTTGCGTGAAGCCGCCATCGAGCGTATGCTTAAAGGATATATCGACTTAGATGAAGTTGAACGTTGGTGCGGTTTGTTAGACCAACGTCCGACATATTAGGAGAAGAACGATGCCGCAAATTGAAAAGAAAAGTGCTTTTAATCGTGCAATGGGCACCACCAACAAATGGATGCTGACATACGCTAAGTTTATTTGCAATATGTCTAATAAAAGACGCTTACAAATATATCGTAAGTTGGCATCGTTGTTGCGCAACCGATTTTCTTTAATGAACTCTCTCGATATGATTTATAACAGTATTACCGATGAAGGACAACACCCAAACGAACCGATTGGTATTGCCATCAGTGCGTGGGGGCGTTCTTTGCGTGAAGGTCATCCGTTTTCTGAAGCGTTGAAAGGTTGGGCGCCGGACCGTGAACGCTTGATGCTTTCAGTGGGCGATGTCGCGGATTTGGAGAGTGCTTTATTAAACCTGATTAAGGTCTGCGAAGGTTCAACCCGTATGATTCGACCGATTATCAGTGCTATTACCTATCCGTCATTCTTGTTGATGATGTCAGTGTTGATTGTCTATGCCATCGGTGTCTATATGGTGCCGCCGATGCTCAGTGCCGCGCCGAATACAATATGGACGGGAACAGCTAAGTCATTGATTGATCTTTCTTCTTGGATTCAAAAGAACTGGCCGCTTGCATTTGCCTTCTTTCCGGTTCTCGGTTTGACTATTTATCTGACCATCGGTTACTGGACCGGTAAGGTTCGTGTTAAATTTGACCGCGCACCGCCTTGGTCGCTTTATAAAATTTTTACCGGCATTACCTGGTTATTGGCGTTATCTGCTTTGGTAAAGGGCGGTGTGCCTGTTTCCTTGGCTTTGACCTCACTCAAAAAAGATGCCAGCCGTTATTTAACCGAACGCATTGACGGGGCTTTGTTCCACATTAAAAACGGTGATAACTTGGGACAGGCCTTGGGTAAAGCCGGACACGAATTTCCGGATAAGCAGATTATTGCCGACCTCAAAGTTTATTCCGAATTGGATAACTTTGAAGAAGCACTGGATAAACTCGCAAACGAATGGCTTGAAGATTCGGTTTATTTGATTGAACAAAGAGCCGAAATTATGAATGCATTTGCATTGCTGTTTGTTGCCAGCATTATTGCGTGGGCCGTGTTCGGAACATTTGATATGCAAGACCAAATTACCAGCAATATGGGTAAGGCGTAAGATGAAGAAACTATACATAAATTTCAAAAACGTCAAATCGGTCAGTTTCAGCGGTGTTGCTTTAGCAATATGTCTGCTGTGTGCCGTGATTGCATTGAGTTATGTATTGTTTCATAATCCGCACCAAGATTTGCATACGCAAATATTCAAAACAGCGGAAAATATTCGGAATTATTACCGTGACCAGCCGAATTATTGGAAACTTTCGACCGAAACGGCAGTCAAAGACGGGCTTGTTGATGCCGATTTGCTCAAACATAAAGATTTTATCTTAAAAATCGGTCAGGGAAAAGACGGTGAAGTTTCTATGCCTAACAACAACAGTTTTGATATTGCTTTGCAAAATCTGAGCAAATCAGCTTGCATTAACTTAAGTGAACTCTTTATCACAAAATCACAACAGCTCGGTTTGCAGAAAATTACGATTATTAACAGCGATATTATTACGGAATTCGACTGGGGCGGCGATAACCCGTTGCCGATAAAGCATTATGCAACGCGTGAGCTGTGTCAACCGACCGATAATACGCTTGTTTGGACATTTCAATAATCATCTGAAAGCCAAAATAAGCACACCGATTCTGTTTTTAAGAATCGGTGTGCTTTTATGTAAAAAAGATGCGTTTTATTTAACAAAATTGCTGAAAAAGCAAGCACATCATTCTGAGGAAGACGGGACGGCTGACGTGAGAATCCTCGGACGATTAGTCCGATAACATATGTTGTAGTCGCACTGACGTGCGAGGATCGTCACGTCGCTACGCTCCTCACGATGACGGGCAGGGAAACGCTCTTCACGATGACGGAAGGAAACACTCCTCACAATGACATTATTACATTACGCTGAACGAGCGATGACGAGAAGGGAAATGCGCACATTGTCATTCTGAGGAAGCCGGGACGGCTGACGTGAGAATCCTCGGACGCTTAGTCCGATAACATATGTTGTAACCGCACTGATGTGCGAAGATCGTCACGTCGCTACGCTCCTCACGATGACATTATTACATTACGCTGAACGAGCGATGACGGGAAGGGAAATGCGCTACGCTGTCATTCTGAGGAAGCCGGAACGGCTGACGTGAGAATCCTCGGACGATTAGTCCGATAACATGTGTTGTAGTCGCACTGACGTGCGAAGATCGTCACGTCGCTACGCTCCTCACGATG
>CAMAJR010000038.1 GCA_945835885.1 uncultured Alphaproteobacteria bacterium | reverse complement strand
TGCTGCAGTTGCTTAAATTCTTTTGTTTCATGATTAGAGGGTGTTACCGTCCAATCAAAATCATTTTGTGAAAATACCGGCATCACGGATTCATAAGGCACAAAGGCGATTTTTTCGGCATCAAATGCGCCCAAAAACACCGGCGGTAAATATTTTTCATAAGTTTTGGCACGTCCGATAGTCATAATCAGTTGCACGAACGATTCATCAATACTTTTGCTTTTTCCGGCTTTTGATTCCGCCCACAAATAAGATTGCGTCATCTCTTTTTCATAACTCATTTGCGCCGTTTCAAACATTTCTTTTTGCTTACCTTCCGATGAGTTTGTATATTTTGACACGCAAAAATCAATATTCCCGATTTCTTTGGTCGTATCAAAACGCTTGAACCAATCTGCCGCAACTTTATTTTTTATTTCACCTTCTCGTAAGCTGTTAGAATATGCCATAATTTTCTCCTTTATTTGATGCAATGTGTAACATGAAAAGGTAAAAAAATCTTTATACAGCCCCCTTTTTTTTCTGCACTAAAAAAGGGACGCCACAAACGCACGTCCCTTTTCTGTTGTCTTAAAAGCAAAAATTATTTGCTGTTCAGATTATTGACTTCTTTAACCGATACGGACAAATCGTCGGCAATACGAGCCGAACGACCGCGCAACGCACGCAAGAAGTATAATTTGGCACGACGAACTTTACCCACGCGGGACACTTCGATTTTTGCCACATTCGGAGAATACAGCGGGAACACACGCTCAACGCCTTCACCAAACGAAATTTTACGAACCGTAAAAGACGAATTTAAACCGTCATTTTTGCGCGCAATGCAAACGCCTTCATAAACCTGAATACGTTCTCTGTCGCCTTCTTTTACTTTGGTGTGAACACGCAAGGTATCACCCGGCTTAAAGGTCGGCATATTTTTGCCTTCCATCAGCTTTTCAATTTGTTCTTTTTCAATATTTTCGATAATATTCATTTTATCATACCTTTTTAAGTTAATTTGTTATTCCTATACACCACAATTTATTCAAAATCAAGTCCTTTTTCCAATAAATCGGGGCGTCGTGTTCTGGTTATTTGAAGAGCCTGTTGTCTTTGCCATTTGGCAATATTTTCGTGGTGACCGCTCATTAAAATATCCGGCACTTTGCGACCTTTCCATTCTATCGGCCGCGTATATTGCGGATATTCCAGCAGATTTTGCTCAAAACTTTCATTTTCAGTTGATGCCGCATTGCCGAGAACCCCCGGTAATAACCGCACAACCGCATCAAGCATAATCATTGCCGCTTGTTCGCCGCCGGTTAAGATATAGTCGCCGATACTGATTTCCTCAACACCGTATTCTTCTATCACACGTTCATCAATGCCCTCAAACCTGCCGCAAATAATCGTCAGATTTTCTTCTCTGCTCAGCTTGTGCACTTTGGCTTGTGTCAGCGGCTTTCCTTTCGGGCTCATATAAATGATTTTACCGCCGGTGTAATTATGTTCGATTGCCGAACCCAAAACATCGGGGCGCATAATCATACCGGCACCGCCGCCGCACGGCGTATCGTCAACCGAACCGTGCTTATCAAACGCATAATCGCGAATATTGACTGCTTCTAACCGCCAAATTCCTTCATCCAACGCTTTGCCCGTCAGCGATGTGCCGAGAAAGCCCGGAAATATCTCCGGAAAAATCGTCAAAATCTTAACGTTCAGCGTCATTTTCAACCTCGTCATCAGCCGCAAAAATCATTGTTGCACTCGAAACGATAATATACCCCTCATCAATATTGATGGTCGGCACATAATCTTTTGTGAACGGCAACATTTCCGTTTCTTTTTGCCCTTTGAGCTTGATTTCGATAATGTCGCCGGCACCAAAGTTTTGAAACGCGGCCACTTTACCGATTTTTTTATCCGGCGTTTTCAAACAGACATCAAGCCCGATTAAATCCGACAAATAAAATTCTTCTTCATCAAGTTCCGGCAATGCGGAACGCGGCACATAAAGCTCTGTTCCGACAAGCGCTTCGGCATCGTTGCGCGTGGTTACGCCTTCGATTTTTACGCGTGCATTGGTTGAAACCAGTCCCACAACTTTGATAGAAAATTTTTTGCTTGCATCAGCATTTTCAACTATGCCGTATTGGTCTAAATCCAACGGATTTTGATTAACGCTGCGCACTTTGACCTCGCCTTTAATGCCGTGTGCGGCAACGATTTTTCCGATACAAACTCTCTTTTCCATTTCAAAGCTTTCTTACAGACTCAAAATAACTCTCTTAATTTTTATAACCGAAAATTATTCAGCGGAAGATTCGGCATTAGCGGCAGCAGCGGCTTCAGCAGCGGCAGCAGCTTTTGCTTCTTTTTCTTTAATTCTTTCCAAGGCCTTAGCTTTAGGCGCGGATTTCTTCGGCTGATCGCTGATTTTCGGAGCAGCGCACAAACCTAAGTTAGCAAACAATTTCTCCAATCTTTCCGTCGGTTGAGCACCTTTGGAAAGCCAAGCGGAAACTTTTTCCGTGTCCAAAACCAAGCGGTCTTTATGATCCTGAGGCAACAACGGATTGTATGCACCCAATTTTTCGATATAGCGACCATCGCGCGGAGCTCTTTGGTCTGCCGCAACAATATGGTAATAAGGACGTTTTTTTGAACCGCCGCGAGCTAATCTGATACGAACTGTCATTTTTGTTTTTTCCTTTCGTTAAGTTAATTAAAACGGAAACCGTTTGTTGATTCCGCCCGACATCATTGAGCCGAACGGAGAGTTTTTAAGCATTTTAGACATTGCCGACAAACCGCCGAACTTGCCCATTTTTTTCATCATTGTCGCCATCTGCTCATACGATTTGAGCAAAACGTTAACATCATGAACTTCTGTTCCGGAGCCGAGTGCGATTCTTCTCTTGCGAGAAGCTTTGATTATGTCTGGATGCGCACGTTCTTCTTTTGTCATCGAAAGAATAATCGCCTCCTGTTTTTTCACCAGATTGTCGCACACGCCGGATTCTTCAATCTGTGACTTAAATTTCGACAGTCCCGGAATCATCCCTAAGATACTCCCCATACTGCCGATTTTCTGCATTTGGCGCATTTGATTTAACATATCATTCAAATCAAACGCACCGCTCATCATCTTACCTGCCATTTTTTCGGCTTCGGCATGGTCCACGTTTTCAATCGCTTTTTCCACCAAAGACACCACATCGCCCTGTCCTAAAATACGACCGGCAATCCGGTCGGCGTGAAATTCTTCGATTTTATCAAGCTTTTCACCCGTGCCCAATAACTTTATCGGCGCGCCCGACACCATTTTCATCGAAAGCGCCGCACCGGAGCGTGATGTGCCGTCAATACGCGTCAGAACCAAACCGGTAATTCCGACTTTTTCATTAAACTCTTTGGCGACATTGCAGGCCTCTTGCCCAATCAGAGCATCAGCCACCAACAATGTTTCGGTCGGTTGTGCTAAATTTTTGACTTCAACCACTTCTTGCATCAGAGTTTCATCAATCTGCAAACGCCCTGCGGTATCTAAAATCAGCAAATCATAAACACCTTTTTTAGCTTCAGCCAAAGCGCGTTTTGTGATTTCAAGCGGCTTTTGCCCCGCCACAATCGGCAACACATCAACTTCAATCTGTTTCCCGAGTTGCGCCAATTGTTCTTGCGCCGCCGGACGATAAACGTCAAGCGAGGCAAGTAAAACACGCTTATTTTTCTTTAGGCGCTTGGCAATTTTGGCGGCCGTCGTTGTTTTACCCGAGCCCTGCAGACCGACCAACAACATACAAACCGGCGCCGGCGCATTAAAGTTGAGTTCGGTCGTTTCGGCACCGAGCAACTTGACTAACTCGTCGTGCACGATTTTGACCACCATCTGCCCCGGTTTCACCGACTTGGCCACTTTTTCGCCCAAGGCCTCGGTTTTTACTTTAGAGATAAAATCTTTAACCACCGGCAACGAAACATCGGCTTCGAGCAGTGCCACCCGAATTTCACGCATTGCATCGTCAATATCTTTTTCATTCAGCACACCGCGTGATGTGATTTTTGAAAATGCCTGACTCAGCTTATCTGTCAAATTCTCAAACAAAGTTTTATCCCTTATACATAAACAGATTAACGTCAGTGTGCGAACCCTCGCTGACTGACGGACTCCTCAGAGCTTACATTTTTACAGACTTATGCAGGTAAAAATACTCTAAATTCAAGCGTGTTATAAACTAAAAAAAAAATCTTGTCAAGCACTTTTATGTGTTTTATTTTATGAGCTAATAATGATTACGGATATGCTTAAAAAAGTGCGAATTTGCGAGGTATTTATGATTTATTGTGTAAAAATTCTGATTCTGACGACGGTTTGCACCGCTATATATGCTTTTGTGCTGCGTTATATTCAGCGCCGGTTGATTTTTGTGCCGACTCATCGTTACATCTCACCGACACAAATGGATAATTCGCCGTTTGCAGAAAATGTGCTGACTATGAAAGACGGCTCGCGTATTATGACTTGGTATGCCTCAGGAAACAAGCAAAAACCGGCAATTTTATTTTTTCACGGCAACGCTTTGCAACTTGCCGCTTACGCCGAGCAACTTTATCCTTTTATTGCAAGCGGCTATGCGGTTTTGATGATGGAATACCGTAACTTTGGCAACACCAAAGGCAAAACATTGCAAAAAGATATATTTTCCGACGCCGCCGAAACGTTTGATTGGCTTAAAGCGCAGGGCTATCCGGAAATCATTGTTTATGGCTATTCTTATGGCACGGCGGTTGCTTCGGGTTTAACCTCTTTGCGTCCGGTTGACAAGCTGATTTTAACCGCACCGTTTTCATCATTACTTACTTTAGTTAAAGAAAAACCGGTGCCGTTTGCCGGAATGTTGTTGCAAGATCATTACACGTCGGAAGATTATATCCGCAATTATCAAAATCCGCTTTTGATTTTGCACGGCACCACAGACCGTTTGATTCCGATACGTCACGGTCAAAAAATGTTTGATGTTGCCGGCTCTGAAGATAAAACTTTTGTGCCGATTAACGGTGTATCACACAAACCGATTTTCTTTGATAAACTCAATCAACCGGCAATTTTCGAGTGGCTTGACGCGCATTATACCACCGATAATATTTCGGAAAAATAAAGCGTTAGCGCACATAATATAAAAAAGTGCGTAATTTTGAAAAAAATACTTGACCTTATAAAAAAGTTAAGTTAAAAAAGATTCCGTTACGGAGCGTTGGTAGAGTGGTAATACAGCGGATTGCTAATCCGTCATCCCCTTAAAAGGATGCATAGGTTCGAGTCCTATACGCTCCGCCACTTAAAAAAACAGGGTCCAAACCCTGTTTTTTTTATATTTCAGGCAAATAGGAGAAGATAATGATTGTAAAACAAATTGCGGTAACGGGCGCTATTACAACAAATGCTTATTTTTATATTGATGAAATAACAAAACACGGTTTTTTAATTGACCCGGGTGCTGAAGCCGATAAATTGCTCAAAATCATTGCCGATAACGGTTGGATCATTGAAAAAATATTGCTCACTCACGGGCATTTTGACCATATCGGTGCCGTAAATACCGTGCAAAAAGCGTTAAATATTCCGTGTATTGCACATCAAAACGGCAAAGATTACCTCCTTAATCCGCAATATAATCTTTCGGCTTGGTTTGAACCGGAAATAATGGTTAAAAACTTTGGCTCCCTCGCCGATGGTGCCGAAATCACTTCAGAAACAACTCCGAACTTACACCTTAAAATGATAGCAACTGCCGGACACACGCAAGACGCCGTTATCTATTATGATGCCGCCAATCGTTTGGCTTTTGTCGGTGATACAATTTTCAAAAACAGCCGCGGACGCACGGATATGCCGGGCGGAAATGATGTGCAACTCGTGCAAAACATCAAAAACAAAATCCTCACCCTCCCCGATGATACCGTTCTCTATTCCGGACACACCGAACCGACCACAGTCCAAGCGGAAAAGCACCTTTACGGCCTGTAATTACCACTCGCCTTTATCCTCGAGTTCGGCAAATTTTTTCTTCATCGTCGGATTATTATAAGTCAGCCGTTTAATGGTTAAATCCTGCGCTTTATCATTGGCTAAACGGAAGTTACGCTCAGAAGAAAGCAACGCATCTTTAACTTTGTTCAAGTGTGCAATAGATTTATCGATTTCATCGATGGCATCTCTGAATTGTTCGCCGGCCAAACGATAATTTTTCGCCACTTGCTCCTTAAATGTGCCGAGTTTTTCTTCAAAATTCGTAATATCAATATTTTGACTGCGATATTCCACCACCTGACGCCGATATTCCACCGAGCCGAGCGACGCGTTTTTAAGCAACGTAATCAGCGGAATAAAAAACTGCGGACGAATCACATACATTTTCGGATAGCGATACGACACATCGACAATGCCGGCATTATACAATTCGTTATCTGCTTCCAACAATGACACCAACACCGCGTATTCGCACCCTTTTTCGTTGCGGTCTTTATCGAGTTTTTCAAAAAAATCTTCATTTTTATGCTTGGTTGCGGTCGTATCCATTTCATTTTTCATCTCAAACATAATCGATAAAAACTCAACACCATCCTCTGTTTTGTCGCGATAAACATAATCGCCTTTACTGCCGGATTTGGCATCATTATCTTTTTCAAAATAAGCATACGGAAACGCTGTCGCTCGCAGGCGGTTGAACTCAATTTCACAGTGTTGTTCCAATGTTTCTCCCACCATTTTGGTTGAAAGTTTGGCCTTTAAATCGCGATAGTATTCCAACTGCTCTTTTTGATTTTTAAGTTGAATTTCATAATTTTCTTTAACATTTTGCACTTGCAACAAACTGTCTTTTTCCGCCTCACGCAATTTGCTTTGCAACAAAGCAATTTCTTTATCTTTCTGCATCAACGAATCTTTTTGCGCTTCAACAGCCGTTGATACGGCAATAATTTTATCTTTATCGCCGGCCGCCACCTGCGCTTTAAGCTGTTCGATTTGCTGCTGCAATTTGGCGGCTTCTTGTGCTTTTTCCAAATCCTTATCTTTACCGAGTTCGGATAATTTATTTTTAAGCATTTCATTTTCATGCCGCAACTCGGCGACCGATTTTTCTTTTTCCATTTGCGCTTGTGCTGACGCCAATTTCAGCTCGTTATTTTTTTGCACTTCCAACTGCGCCGCCCGCTCGTGCAATTCCTTATGAAACTCGGCATCACGCACCTGATTGAGAATCGCCGCATAGCCGGACTCGTCAACCGTAAAAACTTCACCGCATTTCGGACATTTTATTTCACGCATTATCTACTCCCTTTTGCTTAAATCACATATTATGCACGCCATTTTGAATAGCGCCAAATACAGTTTGCTAATGCCAAATATGACGCAAGTTCGCAACATTCTTCCAAAATTTCGCTGTCCACGCACGAAAACTCGGCAACGGTTGCGCCAACACCTGCTATAAAAAGAAGGAACCAGTCCCAAATAAAAATCGGTGCGTTGCAAACATATTGCCACGCCGTGCGCCACAATCGATATCGGCACACATAATAAAACACATAAGCGGCAAACAACCAACGCGCTCCTTGTGCCAAATAGCCGTATTCAAAAGAGCTCCAACGACACGCCTCACCTTGTTTCAAATATTTTGCGCAGAATATGTCACGAAACATATTTGTTTCGCGGATAATCAAAAGCATCACAATCAATGCGGCCAAAATAAACAGCGGCCGATTATACTTTGCACGAAATGCAATTACAATCGCCGCAACCAAAACTGCGAGCTGAATATTTTCCACCCAGCCGTTTTCCGCAAACCATTGCGGATTAAACGGCAACATCAGTGCCGGAACCGTTATCAACGCAACCGCCAAAGTTGCCCAAGTCAACAGATTCGGACGCCAATTCATACGTTGCCACAGATTTTTGCAAAATGCCGTCAAATTTTTCATTTTTATTATTCTCCGCACACAATTAAACATTTGTCGGATTTTAACCCCTTTTCAAAAAAATGAACAGAGATTTTTTTATCACTTGTGAAATTTGTGTAAAAAAATGCGTGAACATTGACGCCTCGATTATTTTTTCATATTTTGAATTGTGATTTGCAAAATATGAGAGCAACTATGAAGCAAGAAAAATTGATTATTTGGGATTTTGACGGCGTTATTGCCGATAGCGAATATCTCTGGGTCAACAACTGGGTTGACGGCTTATGTAAACTCGGTATTAAATTAGACGAACAGCAAGTGGAGTTTTATATTCGGGGCAAAGCCGATAAAACCAAAATAGAACTTTTGCAAAAAGATTATCCGAATTTGGTGATTGATGACAATTTTATGCAATCCCTCAAAGAAAACGAGATTCGCCTGATTAACAGCGATTTAAAAATTACACCTGACATAGAACAAATCTTTCGGGATAATAATTTTGCGCATTGTATTGCCACCGGTTCCAATGAAATGAAAAATCTTCTTAAAGTTCAAAAGCTTAAACTCGAGAAATATTTCAAAAACGACAATATGTTCACCGCTTATGATGTGGAGCACGGCAAACCGGCACCGGATTTGTTTTTATATGCGGCCAAAAAAATGGGCTTTTTGCCGCAAGAGTGCGTGATTGTAGAAGATTCACTGGCCGGAATTCGTGCCGGAGTGGCCGCTGAAATACCGGTTATTGCCTACATCGGCGCCACCGGCAACAATTCTCCCGAATATGCCGCCAAATGTGCCGATTTGGGCGCTTCGTTTATTGTGCAAACTATGCCGGAAGTGCATAACATTTTGAAAAAATTTCTGTAACAATCAAAAAAAAAGGAAAATTTATGGAAAAAATATGCTACACTGCATTTGTTGCTGCTTTTTTAATCGGTGGACAAGCATTGGCGGCAGACGTGCAAAAACTGCCGCAACCGGATTTAACACAACCGTTGCCGGCTTTGATGGAATTGTTGAATGCTCGCCAATCCGTGCGTTCTTTCAACAAAGACAAACCAATTGACGAGCAAACCTTGAGTGAGATTTTATGGACTGCATTCGGCGTCAATAAACACGGCAAACGCACCATCGCTACCGCGCGCAACGAACAGAATATGAAAGTGTTTGTCCTGCGTGAAGACGGTATATGGTTTTATAATGCCGCAGACAATCAGCTTGAAAAAATCTCAGAAGAAAACGCCATTCCGTTCACGGCCGAAAAACAGGCCTTTGTCAACAATGCGCCGTTGCATCTGATTTATACCAGTTCTGATATGCATTTGGGACACAACCACGCCGGTTCGGCGTATCAAAATGTTTATCTTTATGCTACGGCAAAAGGGTTGGCAACGGTCATTCGCGGACTTGTTAATTTTGAAGAATTACACCGTGCGCTTAAACTCAACAAAGACGAATTTGTCATTGTCCACCAACCTATCGGATATGCCGAATAAAAGATAACGTTTCCGCTTGAAATTCGCTTTTTGAGTATTACTTAAACGTTTATGAAATACTCATTTAAAGAAAAGTTAGAAATTACCGAAAGTGTTGTTACCATCATTATGTTTTTGATGGCCGTATGGGGCACGATTATTTCTTTTGAAGAAGGTTTTTGGCATAAGCTCAACACGGTGGTTACCCACTATCATAAAGAAATCAACAAAGCGGAAACACAAATTCAGACACATTTAAAAATCAAAACGCCGGAGAAAAAATAATCTCAGGCGTTTTTTTTGCGTTATATTTTAATAATTATAACCGTCTTCGCACAAAATCAGCTCGTTATAATTTTTTTGCTCAATTTGCGCCAAAAGCATCGGCGATGTCGTATCATAAGTGCAATGTCGTTTTTGTAAATACCCGTGACGATATGTCATACGACCGATTCGCTTACCGTTCGGATTATACTGTTCGACATTACCGTGCAACGCACCTTTTTTATATTCAGCACTGTATTCGATTTTGCCGTTGCCAAAATAAGCATATTCCTTTCCGTCTTTCAAACTCTTTTTATAATTGGTTTTACGCAACAACATCCCGTCTTGAGAAAATACGGTTGTTTCGCCTTGTTGATATCCATGCCGATAATTTTCGTATGCCACGCTGTCATCATACTTATTCACCACTCGTCCGCTTAATGCCCGACCGCGGTAATCTGTGCAATATTTTACCCCCGAACGTTCGCCGCAAGTATAGGCATTTGCGGAATAAATATTGTTATCATATATCACCGGACGCATAACTGTCACCTCGGGTGTTGTCACAACCCTGTTCACAACATACGTCGGGCGCGGTGAATTAACATTGATATTAACCCGAACCGCTGACTTTGAATGTTTTTCTTTATGACGTTTATGCTGAGAATTATGCAAATGTCTTACATTTGATACATTATCTTTAATTTGCCTTTGTTCGTGATGATGCCGCGTTTGAACCTCATCTTTTTTCGGAGAAACAACGTTATTCAAAACCGGTTGTGTGCTTATGGCTGATTTTTCCGGCTGTTTCGGTTTTGACACAACCGAATTTTTTGACGGTATCGACTTTTGCTTGGTTTCGTTAATTGCTGTATTTTTCGGCTCATATTTTATTTCATAGCGCTTATATATCGGCTTCGTATGTTTTTCCGCCGTTTCCGCATCGAGCGCTTGTTCCGCTTGAACCGTCTTTTGTGTCGGATTCTGACTTGCCTGCGCGGAAAATGCCGACAACGCAATCAGAAAAATCAAAAATTTACGCATTTTACCCTCTTCTTGATATTCTAACGGGATTCTAAATATAATCGCATAAAATTTCAAGTATACATACTCGTTTATCCCGATTTATCCTTTATTAAAGGTATGTATATTTTTAGATTGAAACCGTGTCCATAAATTATTATACTCAAAAAAAATCACATCAAAAGGAGTATCGTTATGTTTTGGAATTTATTTAACCGTTTGCCGAAACCGTTTGCCGAAGGTCTGTTGCCCGCCCAAGACGGACACAGCATCTACTATTACGAATATGGCAACCCGACCGGCATACCGATTCTGTCTTTTCACGGCGGACCGGGCGGTTCTTCGCGCGCCAAATACGCTAAATTGTTTGATTTGAAAAAATACCGGTTTATTCAATACGACCAACGCGGTTGCGGCAATTCACAAGCCGATGACATATTTTATAAAAACGAAACAAAATACCTGATTCAAGATGCCATGCACCTTTTGGCTTATTTGCATATTGACACGCCGATTATCGTTCACGGTGTGTCATGGGGCTCAACTATGGCGCTACTGTTTGCCGAAGCATATCCGCAAACCGTAAAGCAAATCGTAATTTCTTCGGTGTTTTTGGCTCGACCGGAAGATTATGGCTGGACAAACGGCGAAAGCGAGCGCTTTTATCCGGATTTATGGGATGAAATGCGACGCGAATATAAACATACCGACTTTTTTGAAGCGCATAACCGCCTGCTCTTTTCAAAAAAAGAACAGGACAACCTCAAAGCACTGACTTACTGGGCAACTTACGAACATAAACTCGGACAACTTAATCCGCAATTCAAAACGCCTTCGGAATTAGATGAGGAATTCTTAAAATCCGCACGAATTGCTTTTTATTACGACCGCCATCAGTTCTTTATAACTGATAATCAGATTCTGCGCAACATCGGCAAAATCAAACATATTCCGACCATTATCGCGCACAATCGCCTCGATTTTTGTTGCACGGTTAAGCAAGCGTGGGAATTGCATAAAGCCCTACCGAAATCAACCTTAAATATCTGCGCCGGCAGCGGGCACTCTACACCGTCGCTCTTAAAAGAGGTCAAAAAAATGATACGTCACGCCGAAAAACAAGAGAAATAAATGTTTACTTCAATAACAAAAATTTTTCTGACCTTATATTGCATTGTTTGTTGCATCATATTCATTATCGGTTATTTTTACGGCTGTGCTTCGTCACTCTACGGCAATTTCAGCGTTCATCAATTTATTTTCCACTTGGCTGCCGTAAATACTTTGCCAATATCCAAAACCGTTATTGCTACAATTTTGGTGCCGTTTTTCTTGAGTATCGGACTCGTTTTGTTTGCCGTCAAACAACCGTTGCGCTGGCTAAAGCATTATCTCTCCATCGCTAAAATGCAGTATTGGACACAGCACAAAGCGTTGTTGAGCTTTATCACCTCGACTGTTGCGGCGTTGTTCGGTATGGCGATTATATGGTTTATGTCTGCCGATTCGTTGTCACAAATCATCAAACAGGCCAAATATACTTACGCGTTGATTTATAATCCGGCACCGTATGATACCGTAATTGATGACAATTTTGCCGACCCGAACAATATGCAATTTGAACTTACAACTCCACACAATCTTATTGTGGTGTTTGTCGAATCATTAGAGCAAACTTTTACCGATAACAAGATTTTCGGGCAAAATCTGTTGCCGAACTTGTTGCAACAAAACGGCACTTCTTTTTACGGTTATACCAAGCTGAGTGAAACCGACTGGACCTTTGCCGGCATATCCGCGACATTGTGCGGTATTACGTCTAAGCAATATTTTCCGCCGCGCAAACTTTCGGACAGTATTATCTGCATCAGCGATATAATGGCGCAACACGGCTACAACACCGCTTATTTGCAAGGTTCTTCGTTGCAATTTGTGGACACATACCGTTTTTTCAAAGCACATCACTTTAACGACATCACCGGCATTGAGGATTTGCCGAAAAATTCTGACAAATTATCAACTTATAAATTAGAATCCGATAAATTGTTTTCGGTTAAGTTTATCGGCGATATTTTGGATGATGCCGAGTTGTTACAAATTTTTCGCCGCAAAATCGAGCATTTAGCTCGCCAAGAACAACCGTTTATGGCAATTGCGACAACAATGAACACGCACCCGTATCACGGCTATGTCAGCCGCGAGTGTCCTAAAAAATACCACGATATGCGTGATGCCGTTTTATGCTCTGATACTCAATTAAGCACGTTTGTTGAGTGGTTTAAAACACAGGATTTTGCCACCAACACCACGCTTATCATTATGGGCGACCACCCGATGATGTTTAATGATGTGCAAAAATATTTGGATAAGGCACAAACACGGGCAACACTCAACTTAATCTGGGGGATTTCCGCTCCGAAAAACAATATCAATAAGCCGTTTAATCAATTTGATTGGGCGCCTACGCTGCTTGAAATGGCCGGTTTCAAATGGAACGAGCGCAAATTCGGTTTAGGCACTTCTTTGCTTTCAGACGATAAAACACTGCAAGAAACATTTAAAGAAACATTAGATATGCGCCTGCTGAACAATTCCGTATTATATGAAACGCAGATTTTTAAGCAACCGACCGCAACCGAATAACAAACTAATCGGCCGGCTCATCAAGTTCTTCATCTTCATCGACGAGGATAAACTCATTTTCACCGATAACATTCAAAACAGCACGAGCACGTTCATCGAGCAAATCTAAATCCAAACTGTTTGACGACAACAAATTAACTTTTTGTTCCAACTCGGCACGACGTTTATCATAATTGGCATTAAGCTTTTCCGCTTCAGCCACTTTATTTTGCAAATACAGATACTTCAAATATCCGCGATCGCCCTTAATCGCAAAATACGAAAAATACGAGCTTAACAGAATCAGTAACACCAAAACCGCCGAACTCTTGCTTTTTTTAACGATATATGCCCAAATTCCCATCTTTATCCTGCCAATAAACTAACCATTCTTATCCGAACACATTTTTATTAAAAAAAAGTTATCTTTCACACACTCAATAAAAATTTTCACCTTTAGAAATAAAATTCGTAGCGCGCACATCAATTAACTTACCGTTTTTCAAAGTGACTTCCCTATCCATTTTATGAGCCAAATCAATATTATGCGTGGCAATCAAAGCCGACAATCCGGTTTCTTTAACCACCTCAAGCAAGGTTAAAAACACATTATCCGACGTGTTTGGGTCCAAGTTTCCGGTCGGCTCATCAGCCAATAACAGTTGCGGCGTGTTAGCCAATGCCCGTGCAATAGCCACACGCTGTTGTTCTCCCCCCGAAAGCTCGGCCGGTCGATGTGATGCACGTTCTTCAAGTCCCAAACGTCTGAGCAGCCACAACGCTTTGTCGCGCGCATCTTTATATTTTGTGCCGGCAATAAGCTGTGGCAATATAATATTTTCCGCCGCGTCAAAATCCGGCAACAAATTATGATATTGATACACAAAGCCGAGATAATTACGGCGCAAAGCAGTGCGCACATTATCGCTTCCGCCCGTGCAAAGTTCATCGTTAATATATACGGCACCTGCCGTCGGCTCATCTAAAAGTCCGGCAATTTGTAACAATGTTGACTTTCCGGAACCGGATGGCCCGATAAGCGCAACCACTTCCTTTGGTTTAATTTCCAAATCAACACCAATCAAAACATTCAGCTGTTCATTTCCTTGTTTAAATGATTTACTGATTCCCTGCAATTTAAGAGTTGAATTACTCATATCTCAGTGCCTCCGCCGGATTAAATTTCGATGCACGATACGCCGGATATAACGTCGCTAAAAACGAAAGCACCAAAGTAATTACCACTACCAATAAAACTTCTTCGGAATCGACCTTTGCCGGCAATTTTGAAAGAAAATAGATTTCTGAAGAAAACAAATCACGTCCGGATAAACGCTGTAAAAATTGGCGTATATGCTCGATATGACGGCAAAACAAAAGCCCGATTGCCACACCGAACGATGTGCCGACCAACCCGATAAACGCGCCGTCCATAAAGAAAATCCGCATAATCATCGCTCGAGTCGCCCCCATTGTGCGCAACACCGCCACATCGCGGCTTTTATCTTTGACCAACATAATCAAACCGGTAATAATATTGAACGCCGCCACCAAAATAATCAGTGTCAAAATCAAAAACATCACGTTGCGTTCCACATCAATCGCATTAAAAAATGCTGCATTTGTCTTTTTCCAATCATACACAAAAGCATCTAAACTGACGCTTTTTTCAAGCATAATCTTTGTTTTTTCGAGTGTTTTGTCGTCTTTCAAAGTCACATCAATAACGGTTACCGCATCTTTTAAGCCAAAATAAGTCTGCGCCGTTTCCAGCGGCATAAACAAATAATTGGCATCGTATTCATGCATTCCCAAATCAAACACGCCGATGACACGATATGCCTTAATTCTCGGCACTGTTCCGAATGCCGTCACTTTTCCGTTCGGTGAAATCAGCGTCACTTCATCATTGATATAAACACCGAGTTTGCGTGCCAATTTTTCGCCTAAAACCACGACATCTCCGGTAAATTCATTTGTATCGATTGAGGCAAAACCGTCACGCAATACTTTCTTTTTTAAGATATCCGCCGCATTCATACCGCGCACCATCACACCTTCTGCCCCGTGTGACGACGAAGCCAACAACTGTTTTTCTATCAGCGGAAATGCCAATTCGATTTCATTTATATCCTGCAAATTTTTAACGGCAACTTTATAGTTATTGAACGGAAAACCGGCAGACGCGATAATTGAAATATGACCGTTTATTCCCAATATTCTGTTT
>CAMAJR010000037.1 GCA_945835885.1 uncultured Alphaproteobacteria bacterium | reverse complement strand
CGTCGTAAAGAAGGTAAGAAGAAATAAGGAATAAGTCGATGAATACACCAAAAAAATTGTTTGAAAGAAGACAAGCTCGTGTTCGATACGCTTTGAAAAACGCCGCCAACGGCAAGTTAAGATTGTCGGTCTTCCGCAGCGGTAAGCATATCTATGCACAAATCATTGACGATGTAAAAGGTTTGACGGTTGCCTCCGCATCTACTTTGGATAAAGAAATCAGAGGACAAATCAAGAAATCTTCTACGGTTGAAGCCGCCGGCTTCATTGGTAAAGTAATTGCTGAAAGAGCTACAAAATCCGGTATTTCCGAAGTGGTGTTTGACCGCGGCGGTTATATTTATCACGGTCGTGTTAAGGCCTTGGCGGAAGCAGCTCGCGAAGCTGGTTTGAAGTTTTAGGAGATGAAGATGGTACAAGCTACAGATCGTCATAACAAAAAAGAAGTTAAAGATGAGTTGGTCGAAAGATTAGTTCACGTTAACCGCGTAGCCAAAACCGTAAAAGGCGGACGCACAATGAGTTTCGCCGCGGTTGTGGTTGTGGGTGACCAGAAAGGTCGCATCGGTTTAGGGACCGGTAAAGCCGCTGAAGTGCCGGAAGCAATCACGAAAGCTACAAACGAAGCAAGAAAGAATATGATTCGTATTCCGTTGCGCGAAGGCAGAACTTTGCACCACGATATTGCCGGTCGTTTCGGCGCCGGTAAGGTTGTGTTGCGCACGGCTCCTGCAGGTACCGGTGTTATTGCCGGCGGCCCGATGCGTGCCGTATTTGAAGTTTTGGGCGTGCAAGACGTTGTTGCCAAATCATTGGGTTCCAACAACCCGTATAATATGATTAAAGCAACATTCGATGCTTTGAAAGGTATTAACTCACCGAGAATGATTGCGGCAAAACGCGGCAAGAAAGTCGGTGATATTGTCAGCCGCCGTGAAGGTATGGCCAAAGACGTTAAAGAGGAGGCATAATCATGGCAACTAAAAAGAAGACAATAAAAGTTACCAGAACAGGTAGCACAATCGGACGCCCGACTTATCAGGAAACAAACTTGAGAGGTTTGGGATTGACCAAAACCGGTCGCACCGTAGAACTCGAAGATACGCCTTCGGTTCGCGGAATGATTAAGAAGGTGGCTCACCTCGTAAAAGTCGAAGAATAAAACTTCGGAAAAAGGGCTTCATATTGCCCGCTTTGCTCGCTTATGTAGTTTTATCTACACCGCGCTCGCAAATCAAACAATAGCAAGCCCTTTTTACAAAGTTTTTGTGATGAAGCTTTTATAATGTGAATAACAAGATTAAGGAATAAGAAAATGAAACTTAACGAATTAAAAGACAACGAAGGCGCTACCAAGAATCGCAAACGCGTCGGTCGCGGTATCGGTTCCGGCAAGGGCAAGACCTGCGGTCTCGGTCACAAAGGCCAAAAGGCGCGTGCCGGTGGTGCTAAGATGGGATTTGAAGGCGGACAAATGCCGCTGTATCGTCAGTTGCCGAAGCATGGTTTTAAAAATCCGTTTGCAAAGACTTATGCCGTTGTAAATTTGGATACCATTCAAAAGGCGATTGACAGCGGTAAATTAGACGCTAAATCAATCAGCGTTGAAACCTTGCTCAGCTCAAACGTTATTTCGAAAAAGCTTGACGGTATTCGCTTGCTTGCACGCGGTGCCGTAACGAGCAAAATCGAAATCACCGTTAATTCGGCTTCTAAGGCAGCTGTTGCTGCTGTTGAAAAAGCCGGCGGCAAAGTAAATATTGCTTAATCAACGCATATAAAAACAAAAAAGAAGCTCTTTTGTGTAAAGGGCTTCTTTTTTTGTGTTCGGGAAAAATCAGCGTTGCCACTCAAGCTCTGCACCTTGCGGGTCATTAAGCAAAACAATGTTGGTAATCGTCTTGCCGTCGGGTGCAAACTGAATGCGCAAACACGGACGTTTGGGACCGTAAGCTGGCGCGGTTCTGTCTCCGTCCAGATAAAGACTCAGCACTTCGGCCGTGTCTTTGCCGTGGAAAATGGTTTCGGATTCTAACTGCGGCGATAGGTTGTTCACAACACTGATAATTGTTCCGTCCGGATTTTTGTAAATTTTTTCCATATCTAAAAAAAATTGTAAGGTAAATAATTCAACTATCGGCTTTAATATAACTATAATTTTGTCTAAAGTCAAGAAAATTGTCGATTTTTTTAGAATTGTTGAGATGTTAAGAGAATACGCTGCTGTGCGGGTCAGATTTTTTTGAGTCAGTGTCGGATAACTGTTCTGAGAATCGGAAGCCTCTCTTGACGATTCCTCCGGAATCGAAAGGGTGACTTATAAAGTCGTTCCTCGCACGATGCTCTGCGTCGCTTCGTCAAGGTACCCCTTCTTTGCATAGGACCGATTCTTTAATTTGAAACCCCTTGACCTCGCATTGCTCGGAGGGGAGGGCTTTGTTTTTTTGCCTGCCGGCTCAGCGAGACATAACTTGCTCTTTCCGACTAAAACCCCGCTCTAAAAATGACAAAAATCACCTTTTTGCCAAAAAACATCATTTTTTTATTGATATTTTCCAAAAAATAAGTTATTCTATAGGTGATTACCATAGGGATTATGTTTTAAGAATGTATAAATTTTTATTTTATCTTTTTGAAAATATTACCCATCTTATGCATCCAAAAGATTGAGTGATAAACTTGATTGATGTGTGAGCCCTGCGGTAATCGTTTTTTAGAAAGAAATTTAACAGATTTTTCTCCGACAAATGCACTTGTTTTGCACTTTCGGCGAGCTTATTATCTGATTTATATGCACCTTTTGCACAAAATTTTATCATATACCACTCAGTTGTTTTTATACAACCAAATCCGAACCCTTTTACGAGCAAAAATAGCGTTGGAGAATGCGGGGGTCTGACTTTCGATAGATTGTTCAGTGGAGGATATGATAGTTTTGGAATTAAGGAATCTGCACATAAATTCAGATTTTGAGTTCAAAGAAATACAGCATTTAATCACTGTTTTCATAAAGAAACAGACGTGTTCTGTTTGTGCGAAAACTTTGATGCAATGTATTTTGAAAGGGAAAATCACAAATGAATAGAGTATATGAAGAAAATGTTCTTTATGCTCGTAGTAATGTTCGTAACCATCACCGTCAAGGCCCAGATGGTTTATGACGTCAACTATGGACGTATGGAGTTCCAGGTAGGAAACGCTTGGTATTCCTGCGCTGACGTCCCTGGCGCCACACACATCAGCCGCGGCGATAACGTGATGAACGTGGTGAACAATTACTTTGTTCGTCTCCGTCATGACGACCCCGAGCAGTATGTCCGCGAATATAATGCGTGGAGTATGCGCGGTGGTCTTGCCGGCATTACGCCTGTCCGTTATTCTACCGCCACAACAGGTGTTGGTATGATGGGCGGCATGATGGGTGGCGGCATGATGGGCGGCATGATGGTCGGTACCGGTATGCAGAATACTGGTATGGTCATGGGGTCTATGGGCATGGCTGGTGCTCAGTCCAATGTCGTAATAGATAACTCCAACCTCGCTGAGACAATCGGCAGTGGCGTTACTATGTCTTATGACACAGGCAGCAACTCACTGTCTGTTACCGGTGACCCCATCACCGCCGGACTGCGTCTGATTTCTGCCATCAGCAGCAAGACCAGAAAAAACAAGACCGCCAAAAACGGTCAAGTTTTTCAGGATGCTAACGGGAACCAGTTTATCCTCCAAAATGGAGTTCTGGTGCCCGTGCGTCAGCAGACCACTCGCACGAACACAACCACAACCACACGAACCAATGCTCAGGTAACGTATAACGTTTCCGCCGGCGGTTTCGTAAGTGGTTTCTAAAATTGAAAAGTCCTTTGTTACCCTTTGGGTGCAAAGGGCTTTTCTTTTTTTCTATGAAACATATTTGTTGAAAAAATTTGACACTGCATTCAAAATGATGGCAAAGTTTTTCAAAATCGAGAGGGACTTTACTTTTGTTTGCTGTAAAAATTCTGCCTTGATTTTGCTTGACAAATTCAGCGCTTTTTGCTATAATCATCAACAGAGCGAAAGGTTATCGCTTGCTGCCTGCCTTTAGGCGAATCCGGACGGAATAACCGCTTAATTTTATAAAACAGTTGAAACTCTTTAACAAAAGGGAATTTTTGACAGGCAGGCATCAAAAGATTATGTTCCCGCTAAGGAGTTACGGCTATGACTGATAAAACTGATTCCCTTTCTTATGAAATTATCGAGCAACTGTTTCAAAACAGCGTGTGCTTGACGTATAATCCGATTGAGCCGATGTCGGCTTGGCAATACGGTATGCAGCTAAAAAAAGATTATGCACGGCAGCACGGCGGCAAAGAAGCGCGTTTGTGCTCAAAAAATGCAAAATTATGGATTGATGCTTATATGCCTAAGTTTCATTATTTTTCTGACGGAACGCTGATTTATGACTTTTGGGCGCAAAATCCGTCGCCGCTCTTAAATGCAATTATGAGATTGCTGAAAATTCGCGGATTGGATGTCAAAAAGATTTATGCTCCCAAAGACAAACTCGAGACATTTGAGTATAACCGATTTATGCGTTATATATCCGAGCAAGCTTTGTTGAAATATCCTTATACGGAAGATTTATATACGGCACCTTTCCCGAGTAAAGAAGATTTGGTGCGAGAGTGCTTTTATGCGGATAATGTTTTGCTGACCGCTGCAAAAGAAGAAAATCTTGCTCCGGATTGCCGGCGTTATATGGCTTTGTTTGCTGATGGCAGATATTTTGTATCGAAAGATTATGCAAGGCATTTAGGCACGAAAAATCACGGAAAAATTATGCAATTTCAAGACGAGCATCGGTCATATATTTATCAACGTCGTGAAACGGTGCCGCAGGAATATATTGATGCACTCTATGAAAAAGCCAAAGAATATGACTGGTATATAGCTGCAGATGAAATAACGCAAAATTCTGCCGCATCGGATGAAAAATTAAACAGTTTCATTGAAAATCTGTTCAAAAATCGTGTCTGCCTTTCGGTTGTTAATCCGAGCATCGAATATCCGTATTTATCTCCGGAAGTGCGTAAATATGCCCTTTTTTCCGATGGGTTAGTTGTTTCTGCTTATAGTTTTGAAGTTGATGAATATTTACCGGGAGATTTGCAGAAAGTATATCCGAATATGACTTTTCGTAATGAGAAAGTTCCTGTCGCGTATATTAAGGAGATTTATCGGCGTTTACCGGAGTTTCAAAAAAGCGCGGAAACCATCTATATCGAAATGCTTAAGCAAAAAGCGCGCAAGTTGAAGCGTATGCTCGAAATCCCGCATCATGAGGCGTTGGATACGGCGGCGCAAATGGCTGAGTGGAAAAATTGGAAAGATGTTAAAATTGAAGATGAAACCCATGCCCGAGGCTTGATTGACGCTGAAAAATGGCGCAAAAAAAAGGCAACGGAACATAATGCCGAAAATCCGCTGATGTGGGAATATGAACGTTTTTGCAAAAGCAAGCATAACGGAGGCGGTGATGACAAATGAGATTATGGCCGTCACGCAGCTTGTTGATGATTTATATGCACACGGTAAAGTATGTTTGACGGCATACTCGGGGGCGGGGATGGATAAAAAATACCGGCCGTATTTGGCGCAGTTTGCCGACGGCACGTTTTTGGGCTGATGCGCGCGCCGAAAATGATGTGGCGTTGCTGTCGCTGTCTAAGGAATTTTGCGAGGCATATCCTTCGGCAAGACGCAAGGCGTGGCAATTTGTCTCCGCCGAGGTGCTGAAAGCCGTGTATCGCAAAGCGCAGGAGTTTGACTGGTATGAACCGCAATATGCTTCGTGGAAGGATTTGACGGCGACAGAACGCGCTAAAATGCGGCAGTTTTGGCGGCGAATGGAAGATAAAATATGCTTGAGTGTGACAACCATTACAACACCGGAAGTGTTTCGCTTTTATTCGCCGGATAAGGGTAAGTTTGCGCTGGTTGCGGACGGCTGGCTGGTTATGGCGGAAAATACGCCGTATGCCGATGAACTGCCTCGGGCTTTGAGCGCGCTTTATCCTGATACCAATATGGTGGAAGTTGTGCCATCGCAATATGTGGATATGGTCTATGACTTTTTGCTGTATCGGCAACCGAGTGCACGCGAAATCTACATCGATTTGTGCCGGCAAAAAATGAGCAGACGCCGACATTTGACTTTAGCCGAAGCACAGGAAGTGATGCAAAAACAAGCGTGGGGCTGGTGCAAATTGTTACTGCTTGACGAGAAAACGGCGCGTTCGATGATTTACAGCGAGTTTGTGGAAAAATCTTTGGCGGCAGATGACGAACAATGGGCGCAAATAATGGCGGCAAAAAAAGAATATCAGATTGGCACGATTTTATAAAGCGGGGCGGTTTTAGTCCGCCCTTTGCCGTCTTAAATCACAAAATATTGAGGATAAACATATTTTTGTTGCATAAATTTTATTTTTATGTATTAAATTATCGTCATTGGGCGAAAAATGCGCCCGCTTGATTTGTTTTAAATTTTATTTGAGGATGATGAAATGGCTTCGTTAGCAGAAAAAATGGCAGCAGGATTGGATATGTCTGCCTTTGGTAAAGCAGAAGAATTGAAAAAAAGATTATGGTTCACGATTTTGGCATTGATTGTTTTTCGTTTAGGCACGTTTATTCCGCTTCCGGGTATTAACGCCGAAGTGCTTTCCGAAATGTTCAATCGTAATGCCGGCGGTATTTTGGGTATGTTCAATATGTTTTCCGGCGGCGCTTTGGAACGTATGACGATTTTTGCGCTTAACATTATGCCGTATATTTCCGCATCTATTATCATTCAGCTTGGACAGTCGGTTATTCCTTCGTTGCAAGCACTCAAAAAAGAAGGCGAGGCCGGACACCGTAAGGTTGTGCATTATACCAAGCTGTTGACGGTGCTGATTACGATTATTCAAGGTTACGGTATTGCGGTCGGATTGGAAAGCATTTCCGGGGGCAACGGTGCTTCTGCCGTGATGATTAACAGCTTTGCATTTAAGTTTTCGACCATTGTTTCATTAACCGGCGGCACGATGTTTATTGTATGGCTCGGTGACCAAATTACGGAACGCGGTGTCGGTAACGGTTCGTCACTCATCATTACGGTCGGTATTATCGCCAATATCCCGAATGCGTTGGCGCAAACGTTTGAATTGGGGCGTGCCGGACAAATGTCTTTGTGGACAATTATAACGCTTGTGATTATGGCTTTGGCATTGATTTATGTGATTGTATTTGTTGAACGTGCGCAACGCCGTATTGTGATTCAATATCCGAAACGTCAAATGGGTATGCGTATGACTGCGGCGGATTCGTCGCATTTGCCGCTCAAAATCAATCCGACCGGTGTTATTCCGCCGATTTTTGCAAGTTCTTTGTTGCTGTTGCCGATTACGATTGCCAATTTGTCGGCCGAAAAAGGACCTTCTTGGGTGCAAACCATGAGTCAATGGCTCGGACACGGGCAACCGCTTTATTTGGGTTTGTATGCTTTCTTGATTTTGTTCTTTACGTTTTTCTACACCGGCGTGGTGTTCAATCCGGAAGAAACGGCGGATAATCTCAAAAAACACGGCGGCTTTATTGCCGGTATCCGTCCGGGGAAAAATACGGCGGAATATCTTGATTATGTGATTACGCGCCTGACAATGGTGGCATCGATTTATTTGGTCTGCCTCTGCATTTTGCCGGAAATTTTAATCAGTAAAGTCGGCGTGCCGTTTGTTTTGGGCGGAACAACCCTGCTTATCGTGGTGCAAGTGACAATGGATTTCATCAATCAAATTCAGTCGCACTTGATTGCATATCAATATGAGGGGTTGCTCAAAAAAGCAGCTTTGGTGCATAAAAAGAATCGCTAAAATATGACTGATACGAAAGAAGGGCTGTTTGTCGTATTTACCGGTGCGCCCGGTTGCGGTAAGGGAACACAAGCGCGTATTCTGCGCGAAAAAACACATATTTGCCACCTTTCAACAGGTGAAATGCTGCGTGAATTTGCCAAGAAAGACACGCCGCTCGGACGCGAGTTGAAAACACGATTGGAACGCGGCGAATTTGCCAGTGATGAGATGATTATCGAAATGGTGAAAAGCCGGATATCCGAGCCGGATTGCGCACGCGGGTTTATTTTAGACGGTTTCCCACGCACGTTGCCGCAGGCCGAAGTTTTGGAGGACTTGTTGGCAGAACAGGGGATTAAACTCAATGCGGTGTTGGAAATTCAAGTTCCTGATGAAATCATTATGGAGCGCATTTTGGGGCGTTATGCTTGTATGCAATGCGGTGCCGGCTATCACGATAAGTTTCAAAAGCCGAAAATATACGGCGTGTGCGATGTGTGTGGCGGGACGGAATTTGCGCGGCGTAAAGACGATAATCGGACAACCGTTGAAAATCGGCTTGTTAATTATCGGTTGCTGACATATCCGACCATTCCGTTTTTTGAAACACGCGGTTTGCTCAAAACCGTTGACGGCACCGGAACAATAGATGCCGTAAGTCGCAAAATCGAAGATGTTCTCGGCTTGCGCGCGGCGGCGGAATAAATATTAAAAGCCGAAATTATCGTTGCATTTTGAAATAATAAGCGCGCTTTTTATGGCGAAAATCATCAAGCTCCTTCGGGACGGAGTGGTAGCCGACGGCATAACGTTGTTGTTGCGGTTTCCATAAAGAATACGCATTGAGCGCATATTTAATGCGCCGAATATCGTTTGGGGTTGCTTTTTTGCACATAAAATCAGCGGTGCTGTCCTTTAAGCAATACGGTTCGCAGAAAAAACGGAGCTTTTGAATAGCGCCCGCTTTGAACAGATTTTCGACCGCAAAACCGAGTGCTTTGTGGTCGCGATGTTGCGTTAAACCGTTGCCGTGATAAATGGTGCAGACCGTCGATTTGCCGCCGAATTGTGACAAACAGCCGATTATAACCGCTTCGGCAAATTCCGTTTGCAAATTGCCGTCGGTTGCCCGATGCGGCAAAATATGTATGTTTTCCGGCTTAATGCCCAACGCGGCGCAACTTTGGGTAAATTCGGCATCTCGCGCCGCCGTAAATTCGCTTTCGCTCAAGTCGTAGATGTGTTTGCCGCTATGCCAAGGGCAAGTTTTTTTGTTGTTCAAAATCTGGCGCACACACGATTTGGCGCCGTTTGTGCATAAAACAACATGCACATCTTTTTTGTGTGCAATCGCCGAGGTTATATCAACGCCGAAAGTCAGAAGTTCGTCATCTTGATGCGGTGCAAAGTAAATAATTGTGTTGCGTCCGGAAAATTTTTTGAAAATTGCATTGAAACGACTGCCGCCGTAATGCGGTCCGAAGAAAATTTTGCTTGGCAAAAATCCTTTTCCGAATCGGCGGTCTGCCCATTCGGTAATTTTGCCCAAACTTATATCATTGCCGTCGGCTCGTGTGTTGAGGTGCCATAAGGCGCAGTCTTGAGAATTTTCGACATATATCAATTTGCTGTGTGCGCGCGCTTGCACCACCGGAACACCGGATAAAACTTCGATTATTTTCAACCATAAATCATCGGTATTCAGGCATAACTCCGTGATGAGTTTTTCATCAAAGTATTTGAATTTAAGCAAATTCGGCGGAAATAGCGAACCCGCACCGTTTGTTGCCAGCAAACGCATGGACGGTATACGGATAAGCTTATTTTGTTCGCCGTCAAATCGGTTATATTTGGCGAATTTCCCGTCTTCAAGGCGCATAATATGTGAGCGCATGGCCGATACGGCGTGCGGAAATTCGGCATACGAATCGAGCAGGCACTCGACCATATCCGGTGCAAACAGCAAGTCGTCGTCAACCGTAATCACAATATCGTTGCGGTATTTTTGCAAGGCATAGAAATATTTTTTATGCGGTTTTAAATCTTTGCACCATTCGATGAAGATTTTCCCCTGTTGCTGCAAATCGATTAAATATTGCGGCAAATCCGCTTCTTTGCCAGCAAATTCGGTGTCGGCAAGCCAAAGAATGATTTTATCCGGCTGACGTGTTTGCGCAAACAGTGAATTGAGCATCGGTTGCAAATTGTTGATGCGCGCCGGATACGAGGTCAGAGATACAATAATTTGCGGCGAATCAGGGCGGAAAATGCCGCTGATTTTTTTAAGCAAAGTGTTTATCGAACGCATTTTTCGTCCTTTCCTTTGTTATATCGTCAATGCCGGCGCCATTTGCTTGCGCTTGAAGGCCGAGCGTTTGATTAAGTTTTGCACCCGCTCGACCAGTGCCGAATCGAATCCGGCGGCAACGGCTTGCTCGGGAGCTTTTTGTTCGTCATACAGCAATCTAAGCACCGAATCTAAAACCGCATACGGCGGCAAAGTATTTTCATCAATTTGCCCCTCGGCAAGTTCGGCCGACGGCGTGCGCGTAATAACCGCTTCGGGCAAAGTATAGCTCAAAGTATTACGCCATTTGGCAAGTTCAAAAATCGTTGTTTTATAAACGTTGCCGATAGGCATCAAACCGCCGCAAGTGTCGCCGTAGAGCGTGCAATAGCCGGTCAGAGCTTCCGATTTGTTGCCGCAAGCCAACACTAACCCGCCGTTTTGATTTGACCACGCCATCAAGAGCTGTCCGCGAATCCGCGCCTGCAGGTTTTCGGCCGTAATGCCGTGCACTTTGTCAGCAAACGCTTGCGCCAAAAATTCAAGCTCGGTCACAACTAACGGCTCAATATCGAGTTCGTGATATTGCAAATGATTCAAGGCGGATATTTCTTGCGCGATGTGCAAGCTCAAATCCGATGTATATTTTGTTTTCATCATAATTGCCGTCACATTTTCGCCGCCCAGCGCATCTGCCGCCAAAACGGCGGTCAGTGCCGAGTCAATGCCACCCGAAAGCCCCAAAATGACCTTATCAAAGCCGTTGTCGGCGCAATACTGTCGGAGGCCGTTTTTGAGTGTGTTCCATAGTTTTTCCATTTGCTATCTCCCCAATTGCGCATTCAAAATCAGCATTTGTCGCGTGTGGTAGAGATTTGTTTCAAGTCCGACGCCGTAAATATGCGGATTAGCCAAGCGCTTGTATGCCAAATCAAGCCGCGCTAAATTCTCTTTGCCGCGTTGCTGTAACTTTTGCAAATTCAGCTCGGGCGGATTGATAACCTTGCCGTTTTGCATAACCGGTTGCAACACCATATATGCTTGTTCGCCTTGCTTAAAGGTCTGTTTCAGCCCATTAATGCTGTTGAGCGTGTAAGAAGTTGCATCGCGTGTCAATTTGTCGTTTTGCACCAAATCGGTTTCATCGGCTTTGCAGATAATGTCGCCTTCAAACTTGCCGTTGCGCACAATTCGTACCACATTGGTTGCGCCCGGAATCGTGGTTTTGCCCTCGGCGATTTTGATACACGGGCGTCCCATATATTGCTTGGTTTTGAACACACCGCCCAAAGCCGGCGTATCGTATGCCGTTACGAGTTTTGTGCCGGCCGCTAAAACATCGTAAGGCGCTTTTTGCACCATCAACAAATTTTCGATTAAATATTCGTCCAAATCGTTGGAGGCAACCATTTTAACATTGGCAAACAGCGGGTTATTGCCCTCGGCGTCAATCATTTTGCGCGCCTCCTTTGCCCAATATGCCAAATCGCCCGAATCGACGCGCATACCCATTAGCGGCAAACCGACTTCTTTTGTGGCCTCAATCGCGTGTTTGATACCTTCACGCGTATCGTATGTATCGACAAGAAGTGTTGTGTTTCCGGGGTTGCCGCGCATAAATGCTTTGAACGCGTCCACCTCTTTTTCGTAGCTCATCACAAAAGAATGCGCCATCGTGCCGGAGTCAGGAATACCGTAATGCTTGGCCGCCGCCGTGTTGGAAGTGCCGGTCGCACCGCCGATAAATGCCGCTCTGGTTTCGGAAAATCCGCCCATTTCGTGACCGCGGCGCAAGCCAAATTCCAAAAGCGGACGTTGTTTGCCGTCAAGCGAAGCGGCATACGCCATACGCGACGCTTTTGTGGCCACCAAACTTTGCGAATTAAACGCATTTAAGAGCGCGGCTTCCACTAAATCTACCTGCCACGTAGGTCCGGTGATGGAATAAACCGGCTCATTCGGGAATACCAATTCGCCTTCCGGCACGGCAGCTATATCGAGTTGCAATTTCTGCCCGTCCAAAAATTTTAAGAAGCGTTCGTCGAATCGGGCGCTGCCGTCAGCATTTTTTTCTTGGCGCAAATAATCAATATCTTCTTTTTCAAAGTGCCAGTTTTCAAGCCATTGCACAAATTCGCCCAAGCCGGCGCACATCAAATAACTGCCGCCGAACGGGTTTTTGCGGAAAAATGCTTCCGATGTTTTTATCTCGTCGGCTTTACCGTCTAAAAACCACGCTTGCGCCATTGTTAAGTGGTATAAATCGCAAAAAAACGGGGTTCCGGTTGCTAAAATATTCGGTCTGGTATTGGTCATGGCTATTCTCCTAAACTTTTGTGGACCAAATTGTGTTAAACTTTTTTATGGTGCAGTTCTTTGCGGAAAAACTGCGCGGCAGTTATGCGACGCAAATATCCTGCTTCCAAAAACGGCTGATAAACGTCCTTTTGCAAAATATCTCCGATTTGTTGTTGTGCGCCCAGACACAGGTCTTCTAATATAGTGACGTTTGCACCGCGTTTCAAAAGGCCGTTCAATGCGTGTTTGACGCAGACATCGCTCAACACACCGCATAAATACACGTTTGTATCACTCCAATCCTGTTGTAAAGTGCGATATTGTTTGAGTTCATTCCATATATTGACGGTCGATTTGAACATTTTTTCGACCTCTAATTCCGGCTTAAACGGCGCCGCTTGTTGCCAACCCCATGAACCTTGCAAACAGTGTGGCGGAAAACTGTCGGACTCCGAAGTATTGGCGTAAGTTTCAGCAAAGTGGGTATCGTAAGTTTCGATGATTTTATCAAAGCTGCCGGCAAACAGCGAATCGGCAAATTTTTGATGCTTTGCAGTCAGTTCCGGTGCATTTAAGGTAAGTGCACCGTGCGGATGCACAAAATCGTTTTGAAAATCTATCCGCATTAAAATATTTTGAGTCATAATATCCTTCCCTTCAGGCCTATCAGGTTTAATCAGGTGTTTGTCTCACATAGGTCCTGCGCAAGACGCAGATACCGTGAAAATCGGCTAAATAATGCCTTTTTTCTTGTTAAAATGTTCTTCAATCAGATGGCAATTTTCCGGCGCAACAAAATTTTGCCAACGTTTGTCGCCGAATTTTATCATATCACGCACCATTGTGCCGGTTACAAACGGAAAGCTCGGGTCTGTGCGGTCAACCAACACAATATGCTTGAAATGGTCTTTGAACCAATGCGCGTCATATTCCGAACCGGCATAATACGCTTCCGGCAACGGTAAATCGGGAAAACTTTCTTTTAAAAAATCGACCACAAAATCGCCCCATTCAGCCGGATTATTAATGTCAAACAAACCGATGATTTTGAGGCGGTCGTATTCCGGTTTGCCACGATAAATGTTTTGAATCATTTTTTTGCGGGTGGTGTAATTGAGCGGATTGCGCGAAGTGCCTTGTTCTTGAATCGAACCGAGAGCAACCGTGACGCGCTCACACTCCTTGAGCATTTGGTCGATAATCTTTTGATGCCCGATATGAAACGGCTGCGCACGCATAATGCAAAAACCGTGCTTAAATTTATATTTAATCATAAAAAAAACTCCTTTAAACAGGAGCCGCCAACAAAACAAAAATATCTTTTATTCCATCAAACCGGCTCAGTTCTATAATGTTCTGTGCTTATAAGCCCTGCAAGCACCGAGAACAATTTTATATTATTGCAAAACTCGCCGATGTCAAGTCCATTTATAAAAAGTGTGATAAAACGCAAAATATCGTTGTAAAAAATCGCGGAATGTTTAATCTTAATAAAAACGGAGAAAAAAGATGAAACAACCTGATTTTAGCAAAATATCATTTGAAGAGGCATTGTCGCAACTTGAAAATATTGTGCGTGAGCTTGAAGCCGGAAAAATTAAACTTGATGATGCGGTGGAAGCTTATGAAACCGCGACTGCGCTTAAAAAATTTTGTGAGGACAAGCTTAAATTAGCGCAACTCAAAATCGAAAAAATAAATCTTGCACCGGATGGAACGGTCAGCAGCGAGCAGTTTGCGCAAACGGAGGAATAAATGACGGATATTGTGACGAAGCTTACCGATTTTTCTAAACGGTTTAATGCGGATTTGGAAAAATGCTTTCCGACGATTAACGGCACGGAAAATCGTGCGGTTGAGGCGATGAAATATTCGGTTATGAACGGCGGTAAGCGGTTGCGTTCGTATTTGCTGTGTGAATGTGCCGCGTTATTCGGAGTAGGGTATGAAACGGCGTTTCCGGCGGCGGCCTCGCTTGAAATGTTGCATTCGTATTCACTTATTCACGACGATTTGCCGGCGATGGATAATGATGATTTGCGACGCGGAAAGCCGACTTGTCATAAGCAGTTTGATGAAGCAACCGCAATTTTGGCGGGTGACGGGTTGTTGACTTATGCCTTTTCTTATTTATCCGAAGCGCAGATTATTCGGCCGGAAATCCGTCTGACTTTGGTGCAAATGCTTTCAGACGCTGCCGGTGCGTTCGGCGGTATGGTCAGCGGACAGACGCTCGATTTGTATGCCGGAGACATTGAGGTTACTTCCGATAGCGAGGCCGAAAAAATTATATCTCGGCTTGAAGAAATGAAAACCGGTCGTTTGTTGCGCTATGCGTGCGAAGCCGGTGCTGTTTTAGGTAAAGCACCGCTTGATATGCGGCAAATTATTGTCGGCTATTCTCGCAAAATCGGGCAGGCATTCCAAATTGCCGATGATATTCTTGACCGAGAAGGGGATCAGCAAATTGTCGGAAAAACATTACATAAAGATGATTCACAGAATAAGTTCACTTTTGTATCATTTTACGGTATTGAAACCGCGCGGCAAAAAGCCCGGCAATTAGTTAAAGAAGCCATCGAGCAAATTGCCGTATTCGGGGACCATGCGGAAAATTTACAAAATTTGGCACATTATATTATCGAAAGAAATCACTAAAAAGCTGTTGCACGACCCGTAAAAATATGGTATGATTAATTATACAATATAATTATGGAGGGTGCCATGGTTGAAAATAAAAAAGCAGAAGGGCTCAAGTTTTTGATGAAATTAGATTCGGCATCTGCCGAAAAGGGCAAATTGCTTGAGCTTGCGCGCGATACAATCCGCGAATCTCACGATCATCGCACTTTTTCCGGAAGAAAAGATTTAATCATCAATGCGGACAGTTTAGATATCAACAGAGCGTATGCTTGGGGACATGCCGTCCTGAATGCAAATTTTTCAACAAATGACCGGCTTTATCTGATTATGGACCGTTATGTTAAATTAGATACCAAAGGAAATCCGAGAGCTTCAAAAGCTAAAGCTTTAGCGCGCTTTCGTGCGGAATTTGCCAAAACATATCCACAAGAATACGGCATAAAATCCGAACCGAAAATGACGGATTTGCACAAAACTGAAGAAAAATCTAATATTACACCTTTATTGATGATGAAATCGGCTCAAAACCATAATATTGTATAGTAAAAGTCATATTTTTCTCCTTTTCGCCGTTGCTTGTTTCAACGGCGTTTTTATGTGTAGCAATCCGTAAAATATATTGATTCTTTGAAATATTTGATTATGGTAATAAATAATCGTTTTATTTAACAAAATTGTTGAAAAAGCAAGCACGTCATTCTGAATGGAGCGTCAGCGGCATGAAGAATCTCTTTAGGCGCCGTGCAATTATCGCAAAGTGATTATATTGCTGCTTTATTAAACGCCCAAGGCCGCACGGCGAGAGAGGAGATACTCACGTCGGTATTCGCCTCCTCAGGATGACAAAAAAGAAAACGCTCCTCAGGATGACCGTCATATTCTTTGGGCTTTTTTCAACAAATTCGTTTAATAGAGCGTAAATAATTAAACAACAATATTAAAACGGGGAAAAATAATGATGATTTTCAGCTTTGTTTTGGTTTTAGGACTTGTTATTGCGTTGCCGGCATACGCCAATCCGGCGTGCGCAGTTTGCACGGTGGCGGTGGCTGCCGGTTTGGAAATTGCCCGAAAACTCGGCGTTGATGACGGTGTGATTGCGGTTTGGGCCGGTGCTTTGTTGGCGCTCATCGGTTATTGGACAATTCTTTGGTTTGAAAAAAAGGGTTGGAACTTTAAGGGGCGTAATTTGCTTTTAATGTTGCTGTCGTTTTCGATGATTGGAGCGGTTTATATTAAAGATTTGGTTTATACGCCTGAACCGATTTTGATTTTTTATCTTGACCCGTTTTTGTTCTGTGGCATTCTCGGTGCACTTTTGTTGATATATTCCTCGGTGTTTTATCAATGGATGAAGAAAAATAACGGCGGACACGCGCACTTTCCGTTTGAAAAAGTGGTGTTGCCGGTTGTTGCGTTGATTATCGCCAGTTATGCGGTTAACTATCTTGGCGTTTGCGCGCCGTCGGCCGATGTTTCGGCTATTCAAGAAGACGGTTCGGATATTTTTAACTTCAGCAAATAGTCTATGGTCTGTTTAGAAGTTATATCTCAAGTCTAAGTTAGCGTTGGTGTGGGTTGTTCCGTCGACAAAGGAGGCGATTACGCCGATGAGCGAGAAATCGCTGCCAAAGTTGTAATCAAATCCGGCACGAACTACCGCTCGATTATCTTTGCGCCGCGCATCGCGAACTTTGAAACTTCCGTTCATATCCTGCATTTCCA
>CAMAJR010000036.1 GCA_945835885.1 uncultured Alphaproteobacteria bacterium | reverse complement strand
TCAGCTGGAAGAGCATCTCGTTTACACCGAGAGGGTCGGGAGTTCGAACCTCTCAGCGCCCACCAATACAAACCGCCTGCAAGGGCGGTTTTTTTTTGTTTTTGGCTCAACAGAGGTTTGAACTCTCGAGAAGGGAGTTCGACAACAAGCGAAAGGCAGACGCGAGTATGCCAGTCGGCATCGCCGATGAGCGCAGGTGCGAACAAGCTTTTTATAAAAAAGCGAAGGTCAGCCCGAAGCGCCCACCAATACAAACCGCCTGAAAGGGCGGTTTTTTTTTGTTTTTGGCTCAACAGAGGTTTGAACTCTCGAGAAGGGAGTTCGACAACAAGCGAAAGGCAGACGCGAGTATGCCAGTCGGCATCGCCGATGAGCGCAGGTGCGAACAAGCTTTTTATAAAAAAGCGAAGGTCAGCCCTCGCCCCCTTCCGGCTCGGAGTCAATGCTTTCGCGGCGGAAAAGGATTATTATATGCGCAAAAAACACACAAAATGTATTTTTTTTGTAAAATGTCTTTGACAATTAAAATTTTGCGGTTATTATAGCCGAAGAATTCAGTTCCGTGGTGAAACGGTTATCACGTATCCTTGACATGGATGAGTCGGCAGTTCAACTCTGCCCGGGACTACCAATACTTCCGATAATCTCAGTTCCGTGGTGAAACGGTTATCACATATCCTTCACATGGATGGGTCGGCAGTTCAACTCTGCCCGGGACTACCACTTCTGATATTTTGGCTCATCGTCAAAAGTAGGGGCAGAAGTAAAAAATTATAAAAAGAATCAATCATCAGTTTGACCATATATTAAGATTATTTAAGCACATAAAATTCTAACCCGCAAGCGATAATTTTCAAAATTTCTAAAACCATACGCTCGCCTTTGTATCAGTTTCATTTTCCTGTGTCTCTTGCTGCGCCTTCGGCTTGCTTCGGTCACTCGGTTGCATATTTTTCGCTCCGCGTCGCTTGCGCTAGCTGGCTCAAAAGCAACCTTCGCCTGTCGTCAGAAAAATGTCCACCGGAAATTTTTCTTTCCTCCGGCCCTCAGTAATCCCGTTTGTTCTGGTAAATCTGAACATTCTTCCTATTTCCTCTTGCCAATATTCCATTGTTTTTCCTAATTTTCTGAACAGTTCAAATCCGCATTCTTTTAACAGCTCTATAAACCTCAATAATTTCGGCACCAGTCGTTGTTTGCAATCCTTGTATTTGCACATTTTTTCATTCATTAAAGCCATAAGTTCTTGGGTTATTTTGAAACACTCTATTAAACTAATTTGTTGAAAAAACAAGCACGTTATTCTGAGTCAAAAGCGCAGGAGTCGAAGACGTCCTTGGACAATATCCTTAGGTGCCGTGCAATTGCCGCAAAGTGATTATGTTGCCGCTTTATACCCCCGATGATACATCGCTACACAGGATTCCTCTTGCCTATAGCTTTGAGAGACAAGGTGCATTAAAAAACTGCTTCGCTAAGCCCAAAAACAAAAAAAATAGCAAAAGGTTTCAAAATTTTATGAAAATGTTAATAATTTCGGATTAATCTGATGCCAGAAAAGTATATAAGGAGAAAGATTATGCTTAGATTAAGCCGTAATGGAATCGGAGTTTTAACTTCGCAATATAAAAGTGTTTTAAGAAAATGTGCACTGCTTAATATGTTGGCAGCGGGCGTATTCTTATTCACATCGAATGCAATGGCCGCGGGAACTTCTGCAACCGGCGCAGATTTTCCAACAATGGGTAACAACGTTAATCACCAAGACGTTGCCCCGGCAGATCCGGATTCCGCCTACATCTTTTATGAAGGCGCCAATTCTAATCTGACCAAAGAAATGTTCACGAATGCGAGTGCCACTCCGCCTGAAATCGGCGGATGGATTCGCAACTACGGTGACGTTTATGTCGGAGAAAAAGAAAACATCTCCGGCGACCCGACCGTGGTTAACAACACCGTTGTTTCCGATAAACATAATACCTTCGGCATAATAAGCGGTAGTCTTGATGCCCAAAACGGCGGCGGTGCCATCACCAACACCAAAAAATATGTTGGCGAGAATGTTGTCGGCGCCAATTTATCTGTTGTCGGAGCAACCTTTATCAACAACAGCGCAACCGATTTTACGCAAGTAGAAATGGATGATGTGGCTCCGGAAGCTGTCGGCGGTGCGATTTCAAACGTCAGCTCCAATGCCGAAACATTCAGTGCTTCAGATAGTGCGGCGACTCGGTTCATGAACAACTACACTATGCAGTTTGTCAACGCATACGGCGGTGCTGTTTATAACGGTTTTGCCATCCTTGACTATGATGATGAAACTGTATCTAAGGTTGCAACCACAAATTCTTATGGCACAATTTATGAAGGCAACCATGCCGGTAACGAGTATTTGAGTTCGGTCAGCTCCGGTGTTTTAAACAATATTATGGAGCAGTTGCATCAAAAATCTGTATGTCAAGATCCAGACTGTGCAAACAGAACAACGACAACGTTAGACCATAACGGCAATACAACAACGGAATATGCTTTAACGGACTTTGCCTTTGGCGGTGCTGTTTATAACATCGGCGAATACAATTCGTTTAACGAAACCTATAACAACAACTATACCATCGGTATGAGAGCATACGGCGGTGCCGTTTATAACAGCAATTACAACGCTTACATCGGTTATACCGGTGAGGGCTTTATTTCTGATTTAAGCTCTTATAATATTGCCGGAGATATTAAATTTGACTCCAACAAAGTTATTTCTTATGAATCCGACCCGACGGAAGCAAAGGCATACGGCGGTGCAATTTACAACTTAGCCAAATTAAACTTCACCGACGGCAGCAGTGCCGAATTTACAAATAACTCGGCCGTATCGTATCACGATGCGCGCGGCGGTGCCATTATGAACGAATTTATGATTATTTTGGGCTTGGGTGAAAAAACAATCGGTGAAATCAGCACCATTCAAAATGCAACATTTGATGGCAACAAAGCAATTACCATCGGTGATGATGAAAACGCAATTACCCGCGGCGGTGCCATTTACAACGCCGGTAAATTAACGATTGCCGATGCTACCTTTACCAACAACGAAGTTAAAGGTGTCGGCACAACGATTAACTACGGCGGTGCCATTTACAACGGCGCAAACGAAAAACTGACGACCGGCTACTTGCTCTTTGATAACGAAAATTCGTCTAAGCCGATTGTGTTTAAAAGCAATAAATCACAAAACTACGGCGGTGCCATCTTCAACTATGGTTCGACAATCCGCGGTGTTATTTCGCAACAAATGCTGTTTGAAAACAACGAAGATGCGATGGATAACAGCAATGAAATGAAACTCGATGACGAACACGAAACACACAGCGGCGGTGCTATCTTTAACGCAAAAGCAAGCGATGCCGATATCAACACGGCAGAAATTAAATTGCTTTTGGTTGATAAAGGTAATGTTTTGTTCAAAACGCACGGCTATGATAACGTCTATAACCAAGAAAATCAGCTGATTCAATTTGGCGGCAAAAACTTTACGGCCAGTGCGTTCGGTTTGCAAAATTCAGACGCAAACTTGTCTAACGTAACGACCTATGCAACTTTTGGCGGCACCGGTAATTATGAAGTTGTAAATACACAGCTTGTCTTAGGTGCAGATGACAAAGGTGCGGGCTATATCGGCTATAATCCGACTATGAAAATGGCATATAACGAAATTATCTTACAAAATAACGGCGGTGATAACGTTTCTCATATGTATTTAAGCTCGGATAACGATGTGGTAATTGATAACGATTTCTATTTGGATTATAATACCGTTTTGCGCTATGATGATAAAGATACATCATGGGTTGCAACCAACAGCAACGCTTATGGTATTGAAAACGATGCCGGCGGATATGTGTATGATGCTGATAAAATGTTGGCCGCGGATGTAGCAGCCGGCGATACAGTCAACGACTATATCAACTTCAGCAAATACTTTAACCACGATGAAAACAAAAATTTCTACTTGGGACAATATATTGAAAACAGCGGTTTCATCGTCTATAACGACGAAAACAGAGCAGATACCGACATCGGCATTGCCAATCATATAGTCAACAAAACCGGCGGTGTCATTCACTCCGGTTACGATGGATATATTACCAAAAATATTCATATCGGCACTTTGGACAGTGAAGGCGGTAAAATCACCATCAATATGAATAACACGGATTTAGTGACAAGCGACAGCGAGCACAAACTAATTCCGCTCGGAGATATTCCTGCGGGCTATCAATTCGGATATTATGAAGGTTCACATTATGTTTCCGAAGTTCTCACTATTGATAAATCGATTACCCATGAGACGATTGTCGTGTTCTATAAAGAGGCGGCAGCCGAAAACAAGGCAGAAGCTTACTCAACCATCAATCTTGATGTCGGTCAGCGTATTTACTTTGCGCAAACCCCAGGAGAATATGGTGTAGATTCAAACATTTATTCATTTAATGTTGAAAATGCCGTTAATCCGGATTATGAAATCAAAATCGGTTATGACTACAATGATGCGATGTCGGTTTATGACTGGTTCTTATACAGAGACAATACAACTCCGCCGCAGCCAGCGCCGAGTGAAGGTATTACGCCGGAAGTTATTGCTATGATTGACTTACCGCGTTCGGCTGTTGAGCAGATTCGTTCTTTGAGATTACCGCTCAACCGCACCAACAAAGGTAAATGCAACTGCTATGCTGACCAATGCGAGAACCGTTTTTGTAAATTTGAAGATTCAAACTTCAAAGCCAGATTATGGGCAACCCCGTTCTATCGGACCGGAACATTCGACAAACCGGTTGAAACAGACTTTGACTTGTTCGGCGTAGATTTCGGTATGGATTTCCAACCGACCACCAAAGACCAATTCGGTTTCTTCGGTTCGTATCGTCAAGGCAAATATGAAAACGACGGTAATAAAAAGCACCAAAATGATGCGAAGAAATATTTCTCGTATGACGGCAGCGACCTTAAGCTTGACAGCTGGGTTGGCGGTGCATATTATCGCAGATACATCGGTGACTTATACTTAATGGGCGCAATGTTCGGCGGTAAGATTGATGCTGACCTCGAAGGTAACAACGACGTTAAAGCGTCCGTTGACGGTTTAACTGTCGGTGCGCAAGCCGAAATGGGATACGATATTCGGATGACAAAACGTTCGATATTGACACCGCTCATTCGCGGCACATACAACTACATCGACTTTGATAAAGCGAAAGACAGCGTCGGCAAAGAAGTATCCTTTAATGACATTCACAACTTTGAAATCGAAGGTGCTTTGAAGCTTGAATATCAATTCAATAACGAGCATCAATTGCCGACAACGGGCTACATCAAGCCATCGATTATTCAAATGTTGGCTTCGGGCGGCGAAGTTACGGTTGACGGTAAAAAGTATAAAGACACGCTCGACAACGAAACCATCGGTCGCATTGAGGTCGGTCTTGATGCCGAATTGGTTAAGAACTTCTCGCTCGGCGTATTCGGTAATTACAGCTCCGGCTCGGATTACGATGCGTGGGGTGTTGGCGGTAACGTCAGAGTTGTTTGGTAATTTTGCCTACTCCTACAAAAAACTCCGTCGGCAACGGCGGAGTTTTTTTTATATACCGACACATTTGCAAGCAATCGGCGTTAATGTATATATTTTGAACGAAACTCGGTCAGCTTAAGTTTAAATGTTTTATCTTTAGGCATTGTTTCAAAATTCGGCATAGCGTCGGCTCTTAAACCGCGTTGAATACGAAAATTATGCAAACAGCGCCGCGCGGCCGCAAAAATTTCATCATTTTCTTTCTTTACCTCTGCCGAAGCACTGCCCCGTCCGAACGAATCGCATTTGCAAGCGCGCATAAAATCAATCATCTTTCTGCCGTCACGAAAATTATCGGTCAGTTCCTCCAAAAAGGTCACAAATTTATAATTACGCATTTGCGGCACATTATGAAACTTCATATGATTTTTTGCCACCAACTGTGCAAAATCACGATATTTATTCGGCACTTTTAAGCGTTTGCAAATTTTTTCAATAATCGGAGCCGCTGCCTTGTCATGGCCGATATGGCGCGGCAAAATATCTTTCGGCGTATCAATTTTACCGATATCGTGCAACAACAGGGCAAATTTTATTTTCGGTGACAGATTATAGCCCTGCTGTAATACCAACATCGTATGCTCTCCCGAATTACCTTCGGGATGATAATCCGTGCGCTCCGGCGTGTCCCACAGCTTATCGACTTCCGGCAACAACACTTTAAGCGCACCGCATTCACGCATGGTGCGGATAAATTTATCAAAATGGTCGGTATTGAGCGCCGATTCGATTTCCTTCCAAATCCGTTCGGAAGTCAAATGATTAAGCATCCCCGTGCGTGTCATATCCTGCGCCAATTTCATTGTTTCGGGGGCAATCTCAAAATCAAGTTTGGCGGCAAACCGGCACATTCTGAGCACCCTTAAAGGGTCTTCAATAAAATGTTCGGTATTCACATGCCGAATCACACGGTTATGAATATCTTCAACACCGCCGACAAGGTCAATAATTTTATTATTTTCGGCATCAAACATCAGCGCATTACAAGTAAAATCACGTCGTTGCATATCTTCTGCGGGTGTAATATCCGGACCGAACACAAACTTAAAATCGGTATGTTTGTCGCCGGTTTTAATTTCTTTGCGTGCAAGCGCGTATTCATCATGAGTTTGCGGATGTAAAAAAACCGGAAAATCCTTACCGACACGTTCAAAACCGAGTGCGGTCATTTCTTCCGGCGTTGCTCCGAACACCACATAATCCGAATCGTGCGGCGGCCGACCTAAGACCATATCACGAACCGCTCCGCCCACCAAATATGTTTTCATTTTTCCTCCGATTTTTGTTAAATATATCATAGCTTACGGCAAAAGAAAAGTTTAAAATATTTACCCCCGCATAACCGTCAAGGTCATACAGGGGGTAAAAATTACAAGCGTCAGAATTTGCCGAAAACATCAACGCTGGCAATACTCAACTGCTGATTGAGTTCTTTACTGCGTTGCTTGAGATATTCGCCGACATTGACAGCATTGTTCGGGTTGTAGAAGATACTGTTCTCGTTGTTGAGTCCTTCAACAAATCGCATCGGCTGAGAAAGCAAAAACTCCTTAAAATCGGGCAATTCCGGAACATTTTTTCTGCCGCACGAGATATTCCACTCACGGTTCAGCTTTTTCTCGTTATACACGGTGTAATGCGCCAGCGCATTTTTAGCCAAAACATCAGCCACATTTTGCACTTTTGCAATACCGAGAGCAGATTCGGGCTTTTGTTCCAAGCTGACCACCGCCACAAAGCGATGCTGATGCACATACACGCCGATAATCAACTCACTCGGAAAATCGAGCGTCGTGCGCCGTGTGCAAACATAGTTTTCACCCAAACGGGCAACACACATCGGGCGATTGTGAAAATCCCATTCGCCATGCAAGAGCGCACGCTGTGCGGCAACTGTTTCGGTTTGCAGGTTCCAAATCGTAACGGCGTTAAGTTCTTTTTCCGCCATCAGACCGAGTTGCAAAAAATCGTGCTGTTGAAACGGCTTGACATAGAACACTGCGGATGTTGCAAGCGCATTTTGCGGCAAATGACCGTTTTTTGAATAACCATAAGCGCGACGCACCACATCAAGAGAGACCTCTTTGCCAAACTTGTCTCGATACTCTTTCAGCGACCAACCGGTCACATCAAATTCATTTTTTTTCATAATTTTGGATAAATTGGTAAATAATACTCTGTATAATAAACATATTCTTGTAATTGATACACGATTATCACATATTTGTCAAGAGATTACTCCCTCTAAAAAATATCTAAACAAAAAATTAACAGAATACTTGACAAATAGAAAAAACAATGTAAGAAATAAAATTGCTTTATACTATTATTTATTTACAAATTTTATTACAATTATGGAAACGAATGTAAAAAATGTTTTGAAGTGGGTAGCTATTTTTGTTGGTGCTATCATCCTTTTATGCTTGGTATGGGGTGCATTTGTCGTCGTCCCGGCTACGCATGTAGGTGTTCCTGAAAAATTAGGAAAAATCATAGAAGATCCGATGCGCGGCTTCAGTCTCAAGATGCCTATCATTACAGACGTTCACGAGATGGACATTACTTTACAGAGAGTAGAACGTTTGGACAGCACTTATACAAAGGATGTGCAGTCGGCATACATATCTTATGTTCTCACCTACCGCATTATTCCCGAAAATGCGCCGGCACTTTATCAGTATGCCAAAAACAACTGTGAGGCCGTTCTCATCAAGCCGAGCATCAACACGGCCTTAAAGGATGTCATCGGACAATACACGGCCATGGATGCTATCGACAAGCGCCCCGTGTTATCGAAGCAAATCGAAGAGCGAATTAAGAAAGAGCTGAGTGCAAAAAAACTCCGAAAGGAATACTTCACCGACATATCGTTCTACTTATCAAACATTGATTACAGTGATGTGTTTGAGCAAGGTATCGACGCAAAGGTGCTTGCTGAGCAGGAAGCACTTAAGGTTAAAAACCGCACAGTTCAGATTGAAGAGGAAGCTAGACAGCAAGTTATCAAAGCTGAAGCTGAAGCAAAATCCATTGCTTTGACCGGTGAAGCTCTGCGTCTAAATCCGCAGTATATTGAGTTGCAAAGACTCGATGTGCAGAAAGAAATGGCAAAGAGCGCTGCCAAATGGCAGAACCCTGTGTTGTCTTCCGGACAGTCGAGTTTGCTTCTGGGTTTGCCTAACAAGTAATCCATTCCATAAAAAACACCTTATCCTTCATCCGAGGGGTAAGGTGCTTTTTTTTGTATCTGCTTAATTCTATCGAATTATAGTCATCGCTCGTTCAGCGTAAGTCTGAACATCAAGCAATCTTTCGCTTTATTTTTCCCCTTACAAGTAAGAGGATTGAGGGGATAAAATTCATCCTTAAAATTAAACGTTTTATTTAACAAAATTGTTGAATAAGCAAGCCCATCAGTCTGAGCCGACAGGCGAAGGAGTCGAAGACGTCCTTGGACAATCTCCTTAGACGCTATGCAATCGCCACATCATCGTTTGAGGTCGCACAGCGAGAGAGGAGATTCTTCGTCGGCATTCGCCTCCTCAAGATGGTGATTATACCAAAAACAGTCTGACTTATCAACAATGACCGGAAAATGCGTTTTTTACAACATTTTTAATCATTTATTGACAATGTTATAATATTATGGCATAAATAATATAGTTTCGCTCTATTGAACGAATTTGTTGAAATGTGCGCAAAGAACTTGAGCATTATTCTGAGGGGGCAAATGCCGACGTGAGAATATCCTCTCTTGCTGTGCGGCCTCGGGTGTTATAAAGTAGCAACATAATCACTTCGCGGTGATTGCACAGCGCCTAAAGAGATTCTTCGCCTGTCGGCTCAGACTGATGTGCTTGCTTTCTCAACAATTTTGTTAAATAGAACGTATAGTTTTAACAACTTGAGGTAATATTGTAATTTCAGACTATGAGTCCCATATCATCGTATATTATAAATTTAATTTTAGTTTTATTTCTTGTTTTTTGTAATGCATTTTTTGTAGTTTCCGAGTTTGCAATCGTTAAAATTCGTCGCACAAAGTTGGAGGAGTTGGCTCTTGCCGGCAACAGGCGCGCACGCATTGCGCTTGAAATAAACGAACACTTAAACACCTATTTAAGCGCCACTCAGCTTGGTATTACCTTCGCCTCATTGGGTTTGGGGTGGCTTGGCGAACCGGCGGTTTCACGCTTGCTTGAAGATTTATGCCGAGACCTGTTGGCAGGTCAGCCCGTGCTGTTGCATTCACTCAGCTTCGGTATCGCTTTTACGTTTATCACGCTTTTACACGTTGTGTTGGGCGAATTGGTGCCAAAATCTATGGCAATTCAAGACACCGAGCACTATGCGCTGCTTATTTCAATTCCGCTCTACACGTTCAATAAAATCTGCACCCCGATTATTTGGTGCTTTGACCACGTTTCGTTGTGGATTTTGAAGATTATGCATATTGAAAAAGCCGATGAAAACGAAGATGCACATTCCGAAGAAGAAATCAAGCTGATTATTGATGCGTCGCAAAAAGGCGGCGTTATTGATGATACGGAAAGCGAAATTATTCAAAACGCCATTTGTTTTTCAGAAATTTGTGCGCACGAAATTATGGTTCCGCGCCAAGATATGAACTGCATTTATCAAGATGACAGTTACGAAGAAATTATGGAGTTTGTGCGCAAACACAAACATACACGCTTTCCGCTTTGCGCTGAAGATAAAGACCAGATTTTGGGGATGATTCATATTCGCGATTTATTGGAAAATAAAGATACTCTGCACAAAGATATCTTAAAGCGTTTGGTTCGTAAAACGTTGTTTGTGCCGGAAAATAAATCAATTTCAGACGTGTTGCACGAAATGATGAAAAAGCGAATTCATTTGGCAATTGTGGTCGATGAATACGGTGGAACGGCCGGCTTGCTGACAATGGAAGATATTTTGGAAGAATTAGTCGGCGAAATTCAGGACGAACACGACGGTGCTGCTGTATCTCCGATTAAAAAAATCGATGCCAAAACTTATGAATTTGACGGAGTCTATTTAGTAGAAGATGCCTATGATGAAATGGATTTACCGTATCATGAGTTGGAAGAAAGCACTATGGGCGGCTATGTGTTCAATCTCATCGGTAAAGAGCCGAAAGCCGGCGACAAAACCGAAGACGAATATTGTGTATATGAGGTCTTAAATGTCGATAATATGCGCATTACGCGTGTGAAAGCACGCTTAAAAGAACAGCCGGCAGAAGCCGTGGCTGAATAACGGTGCCGCAAAAAAAAACGCCTCAAAGGCGTTTTTTTTTCGCTCTATTAAACGAATTTGTTGAAAAATACCCAAAGAGGATGACGTGTTTGCTTTTTCAACAATTTTGTTAAATAGATTGTTTTTTATGAATCCGTGGCGTATAAATTTAACCGCGCAGAAAAACCGTTTGGTTAAACACATTTTCCAAAAAGAATAAGCATATAAAGCATATCAGCATCGCCATAAGCGGAGCCAATACCCACCCTAAAACAATTTTGCCGATAATGCCCCAACGAATATTGCGACCGCCTTTAATCAAGCCGATACCCAAAATCGCACCGATAATCGCCTGTGTTGACGAAACAGGAACCAGCGGTATGGTCGGTAAGGAAGATTGCTCTAACCAATTATGCAAACTAACCGATGAAAACAACAGCAAAACGGTTGCCTGCGACAACACGATAATCAATGCCACCATCGGTGACATCCGCATCAAATTGTTGCCGACTGTTTTAATCACCTTATGCGAATAAGTCCAAATCCCGACACTGATGGCAAGCGCACCCAACAAAAACAAGACCTGTATCGGACTCAAGGCCAATACATCGCCAAAATGAACGGCTTTAAATGGACAAGACTGTATGAAAACACCGACAACATTCGCAATATTATTGGCCCCTAAAGCATAGGCGCCGATAGCCGCGGTTGCAATCAAGCCGATACGCGTCATCTGGTCACGCATCAAAAGATGCATACTCGAACATTTTTGAATTTTTTTTGAGCACAGATAAAAAAATATTGCCATCGCACCGGAAATCAGCGGGCACATGGTCCACGTTGAAACAATTTGCGCTAATGTTCCCAAATCGGTTGAACGGCCGGCATAGAGGTTCCAACCGATGATTGCGCCGACAATCGCTTGCGAAGTCGAAACGGTTACCCCCGTGCGAATCATCATATACACAGCCAACGCAGCCGACAGCGCCACCATAAATGCACCGGCAAGAGCATCAACCGCGCCCAAACTTTCCAACGTTTCAGAAGTTCCGGAACCACCGAATACAGCCCCTAAAACCACAAACACACTGGCAATGGCGGCAATATATTTGAAACGCACCATTTTAGAGCCGACGGCCGTGCCGAAAATATTGGCGGCATCGTTGGCACCGAGCGACCACCCCAAGAACAAACCGCTGCTTAAAAAAAACAAATAGCCCAAGTCCATCAAATATCTCGCTTAATCGTGAAAATCAACACCGCATCAATACAATCTTCCGCTCGGTCAGCCACATCAGCCACATCGCCGATTAAGGTATTGAGCTGAATTTTATGCGCTAATTCCATATCCGAATCAAAAACCTCTTGTTTAAGCTCCGCCCAAGTTCTGTCACTTTCCTGCTCCAAAAAATATACCTTTTTGGCATAATCGCGCACGGTCGTAAAATCGCGAAAAAAAGCACGAGAGGCAATCGCCATATTTTCGGCGCATTCCGAAACTTCTGCCACGAGTTTGCAAAATTTCGGCTGATATTTTGCCGGAATGTCCGGCTGTTCAATATAAAATTTATGCGCCACCTCATCAAACTCGTTAATTACTTTATCAATATTTTCCACCATTTGCAGCACATCGGCACGCAAATCCGGAATCAAGTTATGAATATACAGTTTACTTTCGATTTCGCGTCGTAAATCGTCGGCCTTTGCCTCGATATTTTTTATTTTTTTACTGGCCCGACGATAGTTTGTGCTGCGTTTTTCTTTCAGATAAATGTCAAACGCTGTTTTGAAGCACATCGCGCTTTCAATGATTTTATCGTGCATTTCATCAATTTTTTCCTCTAACTCACGCGTGCCGGAAAACATTGAAAATTTCATATTAAACATAGCCGTTTCTCCCTAAATATAAAAATACTTCTACCCTTAAAAAACGTAAAAGTCCACCATATTTTTATAAAAACATTTTTTTCTCTTGCGAAACGGCAAAATTGTGATTATCTTATTCTTGTTTGAACATTTAATTATTTGAGGAAATAAACAATGAAAAATTTTTCAATCATTCTTTCAACAGTTGCCATTATTTTAGCTGCTGTTGCTATTGTATCTACCTGTAAATGCAAGGCACCTGTTGCCCCAGCCGCTACCAGCGGTGTTACGGCTGAACAAATTGCCGAAGTATTTAAACAAAATCCGAAACTTATTGTTGAGGCACAACAAGCTTATGCACAAATCCAGCGTGAAGAAGCTGAAAAAGCCGCTTTAGCCAGATTACAAGCCCACGCTGCAGAAGTCAACAGCGATGAAGATTTGCCGTTCGTTGGTCCGAAAGATGCCAAAGTAACGATTGTCGAATTTTTTGACTTCTCTTGCGGATATTGCAAAAGATTGGCACCGGCAATGGAAAAAATCATTGCAGACAATCCGGATGTCAAAGTTATTTTCAAACCGGTCGCTTTCGTTTCTCCGAAAATGTCCCCGTATCAGGCAAAAGCCGGTATTGCCGCAAATAAACAAGGTAAATTCTTGGAGTTTTATTCAAAAGTTATGAATTTCAAGAGCGGTCCGATGACAGAAGAAAATATCAACGATATTGCCAAAGAAATCGGTGTTGATATGGAACAATTCACAAAAGACTTGGAATCTGCCGATACGCAAAAGGCCTTGGATAAGGTTGCTAACCTGACTCGTGCCATTCAAGTCAACGGCGTGCCGATGGTATTTGTGAACTTGAAGCATGTTTCGACCTTGACACCGGAACCGATTCAAGAAGCAATTAACGCTGCAAAATAATATTGAAGACTTATTTCTTCAAAAACAGCGCCGGCATTTTGTCGGCGTTTTTTTTATACTCTTAAAAGATAAATTCGTTTCTTAATTGACATCACCCAAAACTATTGTTTCTTTAATGTCTTTGAGATTTTTTAAATATTGATAATCTTTAATCCATAAATCATTGTGTTGCTCAAGACCTTTGCCTGTTTCCATAGTGATATAAGCGTCTTTTGCAGTATAATCATTAAGAAAGTGCGGCAAAGGATAATTTCCCGCGCCAAAATGCAAATGCATATCTTCAGCCTTGTTTATATCTCCGTCGCACATATGATAAACCGTCGGATTTAAGCTGAAAAATTTTTGCAAATGCTCATCAATATTAAGTTTCATACTTATCGCTGCGCAAACAGCATGCGAAAAATCAAAACAAAAACCGCAACCGCATTCTTTCATAATATACGAAATTTCAGCAGCGGTGTTTCCGTGCATTGGTAAAGTTCTGTTATCTAAATGAGGTAAATTTTCCACCACAATGCGAGAATCATTAAATAACCGGAATTGTCTCACCGTTTCATCAATATATTGTTGACCGTGTCCGCATCCGGGATGAACAACAATAGTTTTTGCCTGAAAAAGGTCGGCTGCTCTTTGCGCGTTAGCCAAAATCTGCCGATTTTGATTTTCCAACTCTTTATTACCGGCATCAAACCCCATACCGTCGTGCGGAGCGTGAATCCTTACCTCTACATTACCGACTAATTCTTTTATTTTTTTCAAATCCGCTATTGTCGAACTCGGAACAACCATAAGTTCAATAAAAACATCTGATGCAGACGATGCAAACACCGCACATTCTTTGATGAACAAAGGAGCATTTTGTAAATTTGTGCTGAATATTTTAAATCCGAATTTTTTCATTTTTTTACTTTCAATGTTATACCGTTAATTAAAAAATGCTATTTCAACAAGTTCTTTTTATGTTGATTTTTACATTCTCTCAACCATTTTTTGTAAAATTATTGATAAAAGATAAAATATATGTGAGTATAAGTCATATTTTAAGAGATTTGAACTATAATTATAAAACGCTCTGCTAAACGAATTTGTTGAAATATGCGCAAAAAATATGACAGTCATTCTGAGGAGCAAAATGCCGACGTGAGGCTCTCCTCTCTCGCCGTGCAGCCTCGGGGCAATAAAGCAGCAATATAAGCACTTCGTGGCGATTGCACGGCGCCTAAGGAGATTGTCCAAGGACGTCTTCGATTCCTTCGCTTGTCAGCTCAGAATGGCGTGCTTGCTTTTTCAACAATTTTGTTAAATAGAACGTATTTTTTTACTCTTGCCCCTCCTTTTGACGATGAACCTTCTGCCCCTACTTTTGACGATGAGCCGCTTCCCGCTGGTCCGAAGAGAACAAAATCAACCGTAGAGTAGTATTTATAAGGATTTCAGCGTATGACACATTTGCCACATAGCCATAAAAAATTATTTCGTAGAGTTCTCTGAATCAAAAATATTATACTGCGTAATTTGCTTTGGAAAAATAATATTGACTTTTTTATTTTTATGGTAATGGCAAGCATACCTTGTTATTACCTAAAAAATATGCTTAAAAGAGTAATATTAAGGTTATTTTTATATTGACAAGTTGAAAGTAAATGATATATTAAGACTATAATGTTACTTTTGAAAGGTTGAAGCAATGAGATTTTTATATGCGAGAGTAAGTTCTAATGACGGAAGTCAAAAAATTGACCGCCAAGTTATTGAGGCAGGCAAATATGATGAAGTATTTGAGGATTATGCTTCTGGTGGTTCTACCAATCGCCCGAAATTACAGGAAATGCTGAAATGGATACGAAAAGGCGATGTTGTTGAAGTCCATTCCATTGACCGCCTCGCTCGCAACATCAATGACCTCTTGCAAATCGTTAAAACCATTACGGAAGAACGGCACGCTGAAATCTATTTCATCAAAGAAAATCTGCGTTTTACTGACGATACGAACAACCCGTTCAATAAATTAACACTTCAAATCATTGGTAGCATAGCCGAATTTGAAAGAAATATGATTAAAATGCGTCAGAAGGAAGGGATTGCTATCGCCAAAGCAAAGGGGGTGTATTCAAAGGAACGGAGCAAGAAGTTATCTCTCTCGCAACAAAAGGAATTAAAGCAGGATATTGAAAACAAAGTTCGTGTCTGTGTGATTTTGAAAAAATACGGCATCACCAAACCGACATACTATCGGTATAAAGATAGTTTATATAAAAAGAAGGCTATCGTTTAAGCACACTGTAAAGCCAATATGTTGAAAGGATAGCCCTCTTTGAGTTTGTTCCGCCAAGTTTTACGGTCATTCTTCTTTTTCTTGTTCGCTATGACTTTCTGGCGATAAAGTCCGTTGTGGAACAGGTCAAACAGCATACATCGCTCTTCGCCTGTCTTAATTCGTTTTTGTTTTCGTTTTTTCATTTTAAATCCTTTCTGTTATTGAGTTTCAATGGGGTTATAGCGATTTCCAATACACTTGTCAATATCTCTGTAAAATGAGCCGCCCGATTGAACGGCTCTGTCCTCGCACGCTTTTATTCCATAAATATTTACCGTCTTATGTCTTTCTGATGTTCCACTGTAATATAACCAAATAATTGATTTAATAAGCACAGAAAAACAAATGCCACCGGTTAAGCCAGCCAAATATTAAAGTCGCCGTAGATATAGATAATAATAAATGTAAATGGGTAATAAAGCAGCGAAGTCAGGCAGCCGAAAAATAATTCCGCTAGATGTGGAACGGTATCAAGACATATCGTGTATGGAGAAAACATTTTCTCATATATCTAAAACATTTCTAACCACATCTATTGTCTTGTAGGTCTGCCAGTTCTGATAGATATACTTATGAGCGACATTGGCTTGCCGGACTTTTTTTAAGAGTTCCTCCGGTAGTTCCAACGGATTTTTTGTTCGTAAATAATCGGTGCTTACCACCTCAATGCGGCAGTTTTTGACATAGGTTATTTTGATTTTGATGCCATCGTGGATATATTTTTCATAGCCGATTATCGGATAGCCCTTATAAGTAAAGCCGTCATCCCACAAGGTCAGCAAATCTTTGATAGTGATTTTGACGTCAAATTCTGAACCAAATCCTGCTCCGCCACACAATCCTGCTGTGTGATAAAGTGTGAGAAAATCAACAATGATTTGGCTCAACCCGAAATCTGATGTGAAATGTTTTTTGTATTTTAAGAAGAAGTCCAAATTCGCCACAAACCAGCGTTTATCAACCTCTTGCTGACGTTGATAAAGTCTATCAAACACAGTTTTGGTTGCTGCGAGTTCGTAGCGTAATTCTTGTTCTGCTGTTTGGATTTTTTGATAAATGTCAGCATACCGCTGACGATAGTCATTAAGACCTAAACTCATTTTCTTTCTCCTTTTAGTCCGCTTAAAGTGGGACAAGTTGGTTTATAAATTCACTTGTTTGAAATGCTTTTCGGGCATCTCGTTGTTTATTGTATAACACGGCAAATTTCAAAAATCAAGCGTTAATTTCTGATATACGTCAGATTCTGGCATATATAAAAATCTATTCATTACGCTCTATTGATTTTTTAATATATCTTTGCAAGGTGCTCCAAGAACATTCTAAAATCCTTGCTATTTCTGCCTTTGAAACCTTTTTATTAAGTAGTTCAACAATTTTCTTGTGTTTGCATTTTAACTTTTGAGATGTTGCTCCAAGCGGTCTGCCAATATGTTTATGTTCGGCTTTTAATCGGGCTAAACT
>CAMAJR010000035.1 GCA_945835885.1 uncultured Alphaproteobacteria bacterium | reverse complement strand
CCATATAATAAAAATTTTGATAAACGTTGTTTTTATATCCCTAAAATGACAAAATGTCAAGACATTTTAAAATATTGACAAAAAATAATTAAAATGTTATACTTAATAATAAAAAACAAACAGAGGTAAAAAAAATGGCACAAATACCTTATACCGCAGAGATTAGAAGCAAGAAAATCGCCACCGATGTAGCGACTCGACTCTATCAATTTATGCAAATTAACAAATTAATAGACGGATTAAGCATTCTGAACGGCAGCAAACAAAATACCGAAGATTTGCTTAATTTAAGTGCAAAAATAGAACGACTCTATACCGGTTATCTGAATGATAAATTAGAAAAGCCGGAAGATATTGTAGAAGCAGATAGAATCTTTAAAGACGAAAAACTGATGGACATTGCCGATAAAATTGCTTTTTCCGATTCGGATGAGGAAAAATTGGCACAAATGCAAGCATATACCGCACAAAAAATGGCACAAACAGTGATGAACGGAACGCCTTATACGGAAATTGACTCGGGTTATGCCGACAGCGCCGACCTAAGTTTAACAGGAACTTTATTCATTGTGCTCGAAAAAGAAAACCGCAAAATCGATTCGGAAGATTTTGCCAATCGCATTATCAACAGCAACTTAGAACCGGATGAAATTCCGCTTGCCGTCAACACTCTTCAAGCCGCTAAACAAAAAGTGATTGAGCGTCTGAAAACAGATTGGCAAACCTATGAAGGCACACGCACTCAAAACCCGAATATTGAACCTTTCCGTGATTATTTTGAAGCAAATCTTACCGAAAGCAAAGATTTCCATTATAAAACTTATCCGGAAACGCATAATGTCCTTTTATGTATTCGTGATGATTTTGCCGACAAAGACAACGGCTCTAAGCCCGCCTTTTTAAAAATGATGGGCAGTATGCTTGATTGCGGATACAGACAAATGTCTGCACTTTTACCGAACTCATCTAAAATATATAATGATAAAAACTACGCTAATTTTATTGACTTAATCAAAAAACAATATCCTGACAATTCTGAGCAGGTTATTAACACTATGCTCGGCGTTACCTCCGACAATAATCTTGAACAAGAGCGCCGTGCCGCATTTGACAAGAAAAGCAAAGAGTTTTTCGGCAAATTTTTGAGTGCGGTTTTGGTTAAAAAACAAGAACAAAATAATGCCGACCATATTCACGGTTTTAACTACGCAAATTACATCAAAACCTGTGTTGCCGCATATATTGCCGAGCTGAAAGAAGGCAAAAACAACGTTGCACCGAATTTACACTTAGCCGACGAATCAAAAGCAAAATCCTTAAAGCAACTGATTGATGATACGGCAGAAACTCAAATCATTTCGGTTCATCACAAAATACCGGTGGCATCTGCCGTTCCGCTGTATGTCATGCAGCATCAGGATATGCATGATGAAACGAAGTTACAGAAAATGTTCAAAGAATTGGCACAAAAATGCCCGAAAGCCGTAAAAAACCGCACACCGAATGATATAGCAATTATTGGCTTGGCTTTGTCTGCTTTTCCGGAAGAAGCTAAAAAAGACAACTTGGCAGAAATTTATAAAATAACTGATGAGAAAAAGCGCCAAAAAGCATTGCAAGTTCTCGCCAACAAACGAGAAATTTATGACATTTACAAAAAGTATTTTCCGGTTCCGAATATTTTAGAAATCAAACAAGAAATTCTTAAAATAGTCAACGACCCAAGCAATCACACTTTACCTTTGGGAAGCAATGTGCATCAAAAGATGGAACCGAACGGCAACGGCTCAATTTCCAAAAAAGATGATAAATTGATTATCAATGTTGAAAATACAAGTCGGTTGAACTTAACCACGAACGATAAAATCAGCAACGCCACTGTTTTTGCGGCAGAATACGACCTTGCCGATTTAAGCGAGGTCATCAAATCAATGAATCCCGGTCAAACAATGGATAAAAAATTTATAGACGGACTAAAAGAGGCAAATCCGTTACTCAAAAAAGCGGATAATTCGTCAAACCATCAAACTATAACGGCACGAATGAACTTGGATATGCCGGAAACCGGATTTATGAGATGGATGCGCACACTTTTGAATACCACACAACGCACTGCCCCGATTCAATATATGAAAAGCGCCATCGGTTTAAGCAAATAGCGTCGCATAAAAAAATTCGATTCACAAAAAAACAATACCACAGACATTATCTGCGGTATTGTTTTTGAAGTGTTTGCGCTTAGAAATTATACCTAAAGTCTAAGCCGGCTTTGGTATGTGTCGTGCCGTCAACAAAGCTGGCAAAGCTACCCTCTATGACAATATCGTCCATCTGATAATCAAAGCCGGTGCGAACAAGCGCACGATTATCTTTACGCCGTTCGTCACGCAGTTTAAGGCTGCCGTTCATATCCTGCATACCGAGTTCCATCGTATACGGGTCAGCAAACTCATGATACATCGCCACACCCGCATTAAAATGCAGCGAGCTGTTTTTGGAAGCTTTCGTCCTGACGTGAATTATTGTCACGGCGGTCACGGCTGTTAACTTTTGCAAACGCCAAACTCAAGCCGAGCGACATTTTTTACCATATCAAACCACCTATTAAGATTTATCAAACAGAAAATTTACCAAATATTAATATTTGTAAATCTCAAGTCAAATCTAATATAAAATAGATGCGATTTCGGCGCACTGAAAAAGCCGCAAGCAATATACCTGCGGCTTTTTTAACAGAACTCAGAAAAGATTATTGATTTTCTAAATCTTCACCGGTTTCTTGATTCACTCGTTTTGCCGACAGTTTAATTTTGCCGCGGTTATCGGTGCCCAAGCACTTAACCCACATTTGGTCGCCTTCTTTGTAGAAGTCCGAAACCGAAGCAATGCGCTCATTCTTCACTTCGGAAATATGAACCAAACCCTCGGTCTGTCCCAAAAAGCGAACAAACGCGCCAAAGTCCATAATTTTGGTAATCGTGCCGTGATAAATCTTACCCATTTCCGGCTCGGCAACAATACCGGTAATAATCTCGATTGCTTTTTGGCAGTTTTCGTTATTGTTGGAAGCAATCGTCACCACGCCGTCATCGGTAATATCGATTTTGGTGTTGGTCTTTTCGATAATTTCGCGAATAACTTTACCGCCGGTACCGATAACCTCACGGATTTTATCAGTCGGAATCTGCATCGTATGAATACGCGGCGCCTTCGGAGAAATTTCCGGACGCGGAGCCGCCAAGGCCTTTGCCATTTCGCCTAAAATATGGATACGGCCCTCGTGCGCTTGCGCCAAGGCATTTTGCATAATTTCTTTGGTAATCGACGTAATCTTAATATCCATTTGCAAAGCGGTCACACCGTCTTTGGTTCCGGCTACTTTGAAGTCCATATCGCCGAGGTGGTCTTCATCACCCAAAATATCGGTCAAAATCGCCACACGACCGTCATTTTCCTTAATCAAGCCCATTGCAATACCGGCGACCGGCTTTTTCATCGGCACACCGGCATCCATCAACGACAAGCAAGTGCCGCATACGGTAGCCATAGAAGACGAACCGTTGGATTCCATAATATCGGAAACCACGCGCAAGGTATAAGGGAAAACCTCTTTATCCTTCGGCAACATCGGATGAATGGCACGCCATGCGAGCTTACCGTGGCCGATTTCGCGACGTCCCGGCGTACCCAAACGGCCGCATTCACCGACCGAGAACGGCGGGAAGTTGTAATAAAGCATAAAGTCTTGCTTATATTCCGGCAACAAACCGTCAACGATTTGCGCATCATCAGGTGTTCCCAAAGTAGTTACCACCATCGCTTGCGTTTCGCCGCGGGTGAACAATGCCGAGCCGTGTGCTTCCGGCAACAAGCTCACTTCGCATTGAATCGGACGCACCGTTTTGGTGTCACGGCCGTCAATACGATGACCGGTCGTCAACACTTTTTCACGCATCGTGTGGTGCATCACATTTTCGATTGCATCACCAACGAACGCCATTTCGACTTCGTTTTCCGGATCAATCGTTGCCTTCACTTCTTCTGCCAATTGCCCTAAAACCGTGCCGCGTTCAAGCTTATCGGTAATCCCGAAAGCTTCGTTATAACGCGCACCGAAATCCTTCAAAATGCGTTCGCTCAAAGCAGTATATTCCGGCGGAAATTCCGGTGATTCCCATTTTTCTTTACCGGCTTCGGCCGCCATTTCTTTAATCAATTTAATAATCGGCTGAAAGCTTTCAAAACCGAACATAACCGAACCGAGCATTACTTCTTCGGAGAGTTCGTTGGCTTCGGATTCAACCATCAACACGCCCTCTTCGGTGCCGGCAACGGTCAATTTTAATTCAGATTCAGCTTGTTCTTCAATCGTCGGGTTCAAAATATACGCCCCGTTCTTATAGCCGACATTAGCTGCACCAATCGGGCCCATAAACGGAATGCCCGAAATCGCCAAAGCAGCACTTGCCGCAATCATCGAAACCACATCGGAATCGTTCTTTTGGTCGTGCGACAACACGGTGCAAACGATTTGCACTTCATTTTTGAACGCATCTGGGAATAACGGACGTATCGGGCGGTCAATCAAGCGCGAAATCAACACTTCGCGTTCTGACGGCTTACCTTCACGTTTCATAAATCCGCCCGGAATTTTACCGGTTGCATAATATTTTTCCTGATAGTTCACGGTTAAAGGAAAGAAATCCTGATCCGCTTTCACTTCCTTTGCAGCCACCACCGTTGCGACAACCACTGTTTCTCCGTATGTTGCCACAACCGCGCCGGTTGCCTGTCGGGCAATCTTACCTGTTTCCAATACCAATTTACGACCGCCCCACTCTGTTTCTTTGCGGCAAATTTTAAAATCTATCATAATATTTCTTTCCTTTCATTTCATCTTTTTTCATCTTTTTTCATCTTTAAAAACCTCACCTAATTTAGCATTAGGATTTTCGGGGTTGCAAGACCATTCCTGCAACCCCGTTCAATCAAGCCGTATTACTTACGTAAATCGAGCTTTTTAATAATGTCTTGATATCTTTCTTCGCTCATGCTCTTCAAGTGGTCAAGCAAGTGACGACGACGGCTGACCATCTTCATCAAACCCAAGCGAGAATGCAAATCTTTAGCGTGAACGTTAAAGTGTTCAATCAAAGCATTGATACGATATGTCCAAATCGCGATTTGAACTTCCGGACAACCGGTATCGTTTTCGTTGCGGCCGTATTTAGCCACGATTTCTTTTTTGATTTCATTTGTAATCGACATCTTATATTTCCTTTTTTATTATGTTATGAAACACGCGTATCGGCGAGATTTTGCGTTCATCGACACGCACCAATGCAATCAAACAATTATGAAACTTGACTGCCGCCAATTCCGTCGGTAAAACCGTCGAATAATTCTTTGGTGAAAGCCCCTGTCCCATACTTAATTTTCTTGCATCTTCCGCCGAAACAGCAATCTCCGCGATGTCGCGCAGAGATGTTTCCATCGGCAAAAGAGACTTACGTCGCTGTTCTATATACTCTGTTTTTTCCAAAGAATCCAGTAAAATCGTATCATTTATTGAAAAATTTCCGCATTTTGTGCGTCTGAGTTCGCTTAAATAACCGCAAGAGCCGAGATATTCAGCCATATCTGCGCCGAGGGTGCGCACATAAGTTCCTTTAGAACACTGCACCTTAAATTTTGCACTTTTTTCCCGTTCTTCCAGCAATTCCAGTTCATAAATCTCAATTTCGCGCGCCGGCATTTCCACCGTTTGTCCCTTGCGCGCCAATTTATACGCCTCTTGTCCATTTATCTTAATGGCAGAATACATCGGCGGTATCTGCGTTATTTTTCCGATAAAATGCGGTATTGCCGCCAAAATTTCTGCCCGATTCGGTATTTTATCCGAAGTTGTGATAATTTTTCCTTCAATATCGCCGGTATCTGTTGCCGCCCCCCACTCGACCACAAACTCATACTCTTTTTCACCGTCCGTCACAAACGGCACCAATTTTGTTGCCTCGCCGAACGCAATCGGTAACACACCGGTCGCAAACGGGTCGAGCGTGCCGGTATGCCCGTTTTTGTTGGCGTGCAACAAGTAGCGTGTTTTGCCGACAACCTGCGTTGACCCCATACCGCGCGGTTTGTCAATAACGAGCCACCCGTCAACATCATCTGCCTTGTTATGTTTCATATTTTACCCTTTCCGTATTTTTCGGCGCTGATTATACCATACTTTATTGAAATTGCAATTTGCTTTCCGAGTGCAATAAACAAAAAAAATCCGTAGCATGCGCCTTAACGCAATACTACGGATTTTTTTTTACAAACGAATCAAATGCAACACACTGTTGGTATTAATCAGTAGAGCATTGTCTTCCTTGCTGTATGCAATCATATCAGCACCATACGGGCAAATATTTTCGGCAAACAGTTTCCCCGTCAGTGTATACGGAAAATATCGACCGTTACGGCAAATACTGAAAATATCGGCCCGATCAAAGAAATCAACCGATTCAACCTTTCCGTATTGCCGGTATTGACCATCAAAATATGTCTGCATAGCACCTGACAAATTGCAACATAAAGCAAAGTTATTATAACTGCTGCACACAATCAACTGCTGATGCTTAAAAACACATTTCTTTTCCGAAAGTTTTTCGTTATCATCGGCCAATGTATAAGCCGTATAGTCTCCCAAACCTTCAACCACTAAAAAATCTCCTTTTAAACGCACATGCTGGTCGGGAGTATGCACTTCAAGCACCTGTCTTTGATCATATGCATATACACGCCAAAGACAATCTTTAGCCGTCCAAACAGCTAAATACTTTTCACTTCTGAGTATGTATCGTCCCCAAAAATAGCAGCTTTCTTCTTCACCGTCCCAAAACACAATACGATATCTGCTATCGCAATCCGATTGCATATCTTCAATAATCATCCACTTATCGCTGATTAATTCCACAGAGATTTTGATGTGTTCATGTTGACGTAAGATTCGACCGTCAAGCGTCATCAACGTATCCTGCGTTGCAATAAGATGCGCATCCGGATAAACTTCCAAAACGGATTGAGGTTCGGGTAAAAAAGGAAAAACAGATACTGTAAACGTATCTTCTTCAGCATTTTTCGGAATACGAAACAGACGAGATTTATTCCCTTCCGTAATGCGTAAAAGTCCGACATTCTTAAATAATTTTTGCTCTATCATAATATAAAAAAAATATTCATTAACTTTTAAAATATACACCTAATTTAGAGTTATGTCAAACTTTTACGAAAAAAATCCCGCAAATCGGTAAAAATCCTAAATTTTTCGATTTTTTGATAAAATTGAAAGGTTTGATAAGTATATATCCTACACTGTCGTCATTTTGATAAATTCTTCTTCGGTTAGAGTTCTAATTCCCAATTCGGCGGCTTTTTTGGCCTTACTTCCGGCATCTGCACCAACCACCACATAATCGGTATGCGCCGAAACCGAACCCGCTACTTTGGCTCCGCATTTTTGCGCCAGTGCTTTTGCTTCTGCCCGTGTCATCTGTTCCAAAGTGCCGGTGAACACCACCGTTTTAGCGCTCAATACCGAGTCTGTGCGTCGTTCATCAACATAATTTTCGACTTGAACATATTGTCTTAACTTGTTAATTTCGTTGATATTATGTTGTTCATTAAAAAACTCGACAATATCGTTTCCCATTTCGCCGCCAATACCGTCTATCGCCACTAATTTTGCCGTTTCGCGTGCTGTCATATCTGCTTGCAACGCATCAAACGAGCCATAATTTTGAGCGAGCAACAAAGCCGTTGCGCTTCCAACCTGCGGAATCCCCAAAGCATAAATAAACCTTGGTAACGAGATTGTGCGGCGCGCATTGATTGCCTTAAACAAATTATCGACCGAGAGTTTGCCCCAACCGTTGCGGCGTTCCAAATGCAAACCGTCATCGCCAAATGCAAACAAATCGTCGCTTGCGCCGCCGTTACGTTCTTCGATTGTGAAAATATCGGCAGGATGCTTGATAATTCCGTCATCATAAAATTGCTCAATCACTTTATCACCTAAGCCGACAATATCAAATGCCTCTTTGCTGACAAAATGCTTCAAGCGTTCTTTTGCTTGCGCCGGACAAGTCAAACCGCCGGTGCAACGCCGAATGGCCTCGTCTTCTTCTCTGATGGCGTGCGCTCCGCATTCCGGACACGTTGTCGGAAATTCAAACGGCACAGAATCGGCCGGCCGTTTATCAAGCCGCACTTCAACCACTTGCGGAATCACATCGCCGGCACGTTGCACCACCGCCATATCGCCCACACGAATATCTTTGCGTTTGATTTCGTCCTCATTATGCAACGTTGCGTGCGACACCAACACGCCGCCGACATTGACCGGTTCCAAATCCGCCACCGGTGTCAGCGCACCCGTGCGTCCGACCTGAATCCGAATGGCGTTAATTCGAGTCAACGCCTGCTCAGCCGGAAACTTATGCGCAATTGCCCACCGCGGCGTGCGTGTCAAAAAGCCGAGTCGATTCTGTAATTCTATCGAATTGACCTTATACACCACACCGTCAATATCGTATGGCAATTCTGCCCTGATTTCCGTAATATGCTTAAAATTATCTTCGATTTCCGTCAATGTTGTGCAAACTTTATTGAGCGGATTGACCGGAAAACCCCACGCTTCAAGCTCATCAAAAAACTCCGCCTGTGTTGTCCATTGGCGCTCTGAAACTTCACCCCAAGTATATGCCCACAAGCTCAGCTTGCGCTCGGCCGTAATCCGCGGATTAAGTTGCCGCAACGAACCGGCCGCGGCATTGCGCGGATTGGCAAACAGCTTCTTTTTTTCAGCCGCATGACGTTCGTTGAGCGCCAAAAAATCGCGCTTTGCCATATACACTTCACCGCGCACTTCCAACACGCTCGGCACACCTTGCGGCAGCATCAAGGGCAACTGTTTGAGCGTTTTTAAGTTCTCGGTAATATCTTCGCCGACCACCCCGTCACCGCGTGTTGCTCCGCTGACAAACACACCGTTTTCATAGCGCGCGGCAAATGACAAGCCGTCGATTTTCGGCTCGGCCATAAACGCAATATTCTCCGCCGTGTTCAAAAAACGCTTGACGCTCTGCACAAAATCCTCAACCTCGGCAATCGAAAACACATCACCAAGCGAGAGCATCGGAAAACGGTGTTCAATTTTGCTGAACTTGCTCTGAACCGCCGCCCCCACACGTTTAGACGGACTGTCGACACGCACCAAATCCGGAAACAGCTGCTCAATCGCCGCGTTGCGATGTTTAAGCGCATCGTATTCGGCATCGGTCAAATCCGGCGCATCATTTTGGTAATAGGCATTGTCTGCCGCCGCTATTTTTTGCGCCAAAGCAGCCAATTCCGCCGCCGCTTCTTCACGCGATAAATCTTGAACGTTTTTCATATTTTCTCCTGTTGTTCAAGATATAATCATTAAGCTACAGAGTCAAAGCAAAATAACCGTTTTTCAATTTAAAAAAATTTATCCCCTCTGCACCACCACAAAGGCAATACAAAGGGGATAAATCATTAATAAATTAGCAGTTTCCGGTTGTTTCCATCTGTTCCATCTTTTCGCGTGAAGGAAGGAAGGAGCAAAAAATCAGCAATATTGCAAAAAATGCTCCGACGCATCCTGCGATTGCCTTGATGACACCGGGATAAATTGCCCATATCCATGAAGCAAACACCCAAACGCCAATCAAAACAAACACACCGATTACTAAATAACCCATGAGTTTGAGGAAATATTTAGCAAATTTAGAAAAATCCTTCAAGTTTGGAACAATAATCCGGATATTTTGTTCTTCTGCCAACTTGCGCATTTTCTGCTCATACATCCGAGTAGACTCGCGATCGCAACAAACTTGGAACTTCCACAAGCCATAGAAGAGAAGCCCAACACCAGTAGCCGCCCAAAGCATTTTTCCGAGCATCACTGATGTTATCTCTGCAACGATTGCAAACTGAGGCACTAAACATAAAACCGCGCCCAAAACAATAAGAAAAAAAATTTTTTTCATAATATAATTTTTTTGATAATAATTTCATTGACATAAATAGAATACGCTTATTTTGACACAAAGTCAATAGCAAAATAAAAAATACCCCGTAATTGTCGTGTTCGACGATTGCGGGGTAAAATGTCATTTTCCAAGCTCAAAACAGGCCGGGCATCCGACGACGGTTGTAAAGCTCAATCATTGCATCAAACCACATCTTTTTGGCTTTTTCCGGATCTTCCTTTTCAAGTTTCGTCCAGGCGTTAAAGCTCATGACGAACAGAGATGTAATCAACGCACACAAACCGATGGCGGCACAAATACCGATAACAATTTTGAGGGGGAAAACACTCAGCAACACAAACAAAATGATGGTTGCCAGAATTGCAACGGCAATAATTTTCGTTTTCATAGATAAAATTTTTTTTCTAAATTGTAATTTTGATAATTCTACTATGCATTTATATTGACAAAAAGTCAAGTATTTTTCACTAAATCGACACAAGAAAACTCTGCGGCTGTTTGAATATTTTTTCACCGCAGAGTTTTTTCTATGTTTAATCCGATTATTTGCGTAATGCGATTTTCAGCACTTCGGACGCTTGCGAAACCGGAATAATTTCCAACCCTTGTTTTACATTTTCCGGAATCTCCGCCAAATCTTTAACGTTTTCTTCCGGAATAATCACGGTTTTAATCCCGCCGCGCAATGCCGCCAACAGCTTTTCTTTTAAGCCGCCGATTGGCAACACACGTCCTTGCAACGTAATCTCTCCCGTCATCGCCACATCGCTTTTGACCGGCGTTTTTGTGAACACCGACACCAGCGTTGTAAACATCGCAATACCGGCGGACGGACCGTCTTTCGGTGTTGCACCTTCCGGCACATGAACGTGCACATCGGTCTTATCAAACACTTCCGATTCGATTCCGAGTTCTTTGGAACGCGCCCGCACCACCGAATATGCCGTTTCTATCGATTCTTTCATCACATCACCGAGCTTTCCGGTTTGCGTGACTTTCCCCTTCCCCGGCATATCAACCGCTTCAATAAACAGAATATCTCCGCCGACTTCGGTCCACGCCAAACCGGTTGTCACACCGATATGGTCTTGCTTGTCTGCCTCGCCGTAAGAAAAGCGCTTTACACCAAGATATTTATCCAAATTTTTCGGTGTAACTTCGATTTTGATACATTTACCTTTCTCGAGCAAAATTTCTTTAGTGGCCTTACGGGCAATCGTTGCCAACTCGCGCTCCAAATTACGCACACCGGCCTCACGCGTATAATAGCGAATAATATCGCGAATGGCATCGTCTGTAATCACCAATTCGGAGCATTCCACCGCATTTTCATCAAACACTTTGCCTAAAAGGTGCCGCTTGGCGATTTCTACTTTTTCATCTTCGGTATATCCCGAAAGCTGGATAATTTCCATACGGTCCAACAGCGGACGCGGCATATTGAGCGAGTTTGCGGTTGTCACAAACATCACATCGGATAAATCGTAATCCACTTCCAAATAATGGTCTTCGAATGTATTGTTTTGCTCTGGGTCTAAAACCTCTAACAGCGCCGAGCTCGGGTCACCGCGCCAGTCGTTGCCGAGTTTATCAATTTCATCGAGCAAAAACAGCGGATTCGATGTGCCGGCTTTTTTCATAGACTGCAGAATCTTGCCCGGCATCGCCCCAATATAAGTCCGGCGATGTCCTCTGATTTCCGCCTCATCACGCATACCGCCGAGCGATGCGCGCACAAACTGCCGATTCGTGGCACGCGCAATCGATTTTCCGAGCGATGTTTTGCCCACCCCCGGAGGTCCGACCAAGCACAAAATCGGCGCTTTTAAATGCTTTGAACGCGATTGCACCGCTAAATATTCGACAATGCGCTCTTTTACTTTTTCCAATCCGTAATGGTCTTCTTCCAAAACTTCAATGGCTTTTTCCAAATCCTTATTGAGTTTGGTCTTTTTATCCCACGGCAAATCGAGTAACCATTCAATATAGTTGCGCACGATTGTGCTTTCCGGAGAAGAACTGCCCATACTGCGCAATTTTTTCAGTTCGGTCAACGCTTTTTCGCGCGCTTCTTTGGTAAATTTTGTAGCGTTAATTCGTTTCAGATAAACATTATTTTCATCTTCTTCACCGTGATTCAATTCTTTTTGAATCGCCTTCATCTGCTCGTTGAGATAATATTCTTTTTGGCTTTTTTCCATTTGCTTTTTAACACGGTGTTTGATTTTATCTTCCACCTCAAGCACCATCATTTCAGTATCAATCAGCTGCAAAACTTTATTGAGCCTATCTTGCAGATTGTTTGCTTCCAATAAAAATTGCTTATCTTCTGTTTTGAGCGACAAATGCGATGCAATTGTATCCGCCAACTTATCATACTCACGAATTTGTTTTACCGATTGAATTACATCGTATGGAATTTTTTTATTGAGTTTGACATATTCTTCAAACTGACTGACCACGGCTCGCGCCCACGATTCAAGCGTTTTATCGTCGGCATCTTTTTGCGGATAGCTTTCGACAGCCGCAGCAAAATAAGATTTATTGTCGTGAAACGCCGTAACCTTGACGCGTTCCAATCCTTCAACCAACAGCTTAATCGTGCCGTCAGGCAATTTAAGCATTTGCAATACGTTACACAGCGTTCCGACCTTATACAAATCTTTGGCGGTTGGCATTTCCACGTCGGCTTTTTTTTGCATAACCAACACCATTTCCGACCCTTTATCATTGGCTTTTTGCACCGCTTCGATTGACTTATCGCGTCCGACAAATATCGGCACAATCATTTTTGGATACACCACAACGTCACGCAAAGGCAACACCGGCAGAAACTCTGTTTTTTCCTCGTTCAAATCTTCCTTTTTTTTCTCTTTCATCTGGCTGGCTTTCTTTCTTAATCAAACAATTTATATTATATATAGGTTACTTTTTTCATATCTACAATAGGACATGAAATTTTTTCCATAAATTATTTATCCAATCAAAAGATAAAACTTTATTTGCCTTGCAACGCAGCATCTTCAATGCGTTTAGATTCGAAATAATCGATTTTGGCACTGGCGTCGTTAGCGGCTTTACTCAACAATTTTCTGAGTAAATCATCGGCAATTTTTTGTTCGTCTTTGTCAGCCGCAAACAAAATAAAATGATTCTGACGTTCGGAAATCGGGCTGAAATCCTCGATTGTGCGCGATAAAACTTCCAACTCTATTTGCATCTGCATTTTATGATTATGTCTGTCTATCTCATCAACATCTGCCTTTTTCAAACGCGGTGTTACCGTAAAATCGGCTAATTTTTCATCATCGGTCACATAAAAATACTGACTGTGCGAAAACAATCCGGTCAGCAAATCTTTATAATGATTGGTTTCATCACCGTTCCAAAACACCATATTGCGAATATAGAGCAATTTTTTATCGTTCAGCGAACGCGGCTTAAAAGCCATTTTTTGATTAACTTCATTAACCACTTCGGCAATTTGTTCAGTCGGTGCATCACTGTTTCGATATTCCTCAACCAAGCGCGCCAATTCTTCGGTGGTCAGCTCCACCATTGCCTCGAGTTTAACACATACACGTTCGGCATCATTTAATGTCACCGTATGTTTTTGCCCCATCATATATTCATCGATAATCTGATACGAAATCAAATCAAGAGCGCTTGCACTCAAATCAGGATACAACTTTTGAATAAATCCCGCCAACTTGACCGCCGACAATCCGGCTTTATCCACAGCCCGATTTTCTGCCGTTTTTTTATCATCATTAACTTGACGCTCGTCACATGCGTCTGCCGCAACATCTTGGCTTATGATACCGTAATCGGCACTTTGAGCCGCACCGCCGAGCATCAACCCGCATAAACCGGACATCAGCAAAGTTTTGGATTTTACCACCAACTTCTGTCTCCCTCTGCTTGATGAATAATCTCGCTCCATTCGCCGAAAGTTTTCATATCCGGCGTTTTCAAAAACAAATCATATTTAATGGCGGGCACTTTTTTGGTTGTCGTATCAAACCAATCGGCCTTGCTTCCGACAATATAGTCGGCTTCGTTTCTGTTATCGGTAACCGTTACCGTCGGAATTTGTGCAAAACGATTTTTGAGTGTTGCCGTTCCTTTATCCATTCCACCCGGCAAATCGGCCGAACGTGCGTATTCCGTATCTATCCAAACCTTAATATTACCGACCTGTTTAAAAAACGGTTCGGCCTCAACCAACATCGTGTTGACGGTTCGATTCGCCGCTATTGAATAAATCTCCGGCAAATCAGGAACAAACAAATCGTTATCCGCTGTTTGATAACACGGCTTTTCATCACAGCAAACACGGCGTTTTTTCGACTTTGATTCGATAACGCGCGGCCGCAACAGCATCGGTTCAACGCACGGCGCCGTCTGAATTTGCACAATTTCCGGAAGCATCGGCTGCGCCGGCTCCGCCTTATGACAATCCCCTAAACAGGTGCAACCGGACAACATAGCCGCCACACCCAATATAACCGTTTTATTCATCTTCGTCTCCTTGATAGACTCTTATATTTACTTTATGCCACACTTCCCTTAAAAATACCTTAATATTTGCAAAGTAAAACTTGAATATTATCAAAAACATCTTAAACTCTGAACATATTGGAGAAAAAAATGCTGATAACTTTCTTGGCAATTATTACCCCGTTGCTTATTTTAGTGCGTCCGTTGCAACGCAACCCGTTTTTTGTGCTTTATTTTGCAGCGATGATGCTGTCGGCATACATTACCGAAACTTATTATTTTCGCGTAATTACGTTTTCTCATAAGGCATTTTTGATTTTTGTGGTGTATCATCTGATTTGCGTCAACGCCGTTACTTTTCTTGCCTACGGCGTCGATAAGCGCGCCGCTGTCAACGGCACTTGGCGTGTTCCGGAAGCTCGTTTGCACACGCTTGAATTTTTGGGCGGTTGGATTGGAGCATTTATCGCACAAAAAGTTTTTCGCCACAAAACCAAAAAAAAGAGTTATCGCATAATGTTTTGGCTGATGCTTATTTTGCAGCTTGCCGCCATTTACATTATTCTGCATTATTTGAAACTTATCAATTTTTAAAGGAGATAAAAAATGCGTTTCAGTATATTACTGCTTGCTTTCACAATGCTTTCCGGTGTTGCCGAAGCCGAACCGATTTTGTTACAAAATAAAGGAAACTCTCTGTCTTTGAGTATTTATAACAACAATTTAGCTTTAGTCAAAGATATTCGTCCGGCAAACCTGCAAAGCGGCACTAATGAAGTCGTTTTTGACGGCGTAGCCAGCCAAATTCAGGCGGAAACGGCTGTTATCTACGGCACCGGTGTCGAGGTCAGCGAACAAAATTACAGCTATAATTTAATGTCTTATGACAACTTCATCAACCATTTACTCGGTCACAAAGTTACCGCTGTCCGCATCAATCCGACCACAGGCGAAAATATTTATGAAACCGCAACCCTTATCGGTTATGCCAACGGTCAGCCGATTCTCGAATTTTCTTACGGCATCGATGCCAATTATCCGGGACGCGTTATTTTCAGCGATGTGCCGGCCGGTATGAGCAACCAACCGACCTTAACCGCCAAGCTTAATGCCAAAAAAAGCGGCAATCGCAATCTGCATTTGGCTTATTTAACCAACGGCTTGGGGTGGAAAACCGATTATGTTGCCAACGTGCGTTCACCGAAATCGCTTGATTTAACCGGTTGGGTGACCATCAGCAACAACTCCGGCATTGATTATCAACAGGCAAAAATTCAGTTGATTGCCGGTGATGTCAATACAGTGCGCCCAATGATGACGCGCACCTTTGCCGCCAAAGGTATGCGTATGATGGCTATGGCCGCAAACTCGATGGACAGCATGGAAACAAACGTCAATATCGCGCCGGAAAGTATTAACAGCTATGAGCTTTATACGCTTCCGAATATGAGCACCATTAAAGACAAACAAACCAAACAAATTGCTCTCATTGAAAAAAATGATGTTAAATACGAACGCGAATTTAATCTGCAAGCACCGATTTACTTTTATAATGCGGACGGCAATTCCGAATTTGAAAAACTTCATCCGCAAATCACTTATGTTATCAAAAACATTACCGATTCGAATTTAGGTATTTCGTTACCGGCGGGAACTGTTCGTTTTTATGAAAATGATAAAAGCGGAAACTTGCAATTTATCGGTTCAAACAACATCAAAAACACCGCCAAAGAAGACACGTTGCGTATCGATTTGGGCGAAGCGTTCAATATTTCCGTCAGCGGAAAAGTTAAGCAAGTTCAAGAAAAAGAGTTGAACCGTAAGCCGTCCAATCAGTGCTTTAACGTCAAAACCCTTAAAACGTATGAAGTAGAAATGACAATTAACAATGCCGAAGATACGGAAAATAAAGTTATTATATCCCAAGATTTTCCGCAAGAGCATAAAATGGGGCGCGAAACCGTTAAGAGCACAGCCAAAAATGCAACGTTGCGTCAATGGGAAATTAAGGCAAAACCAAACAGTAAAACCAAACTCGAATATTCGGTTGATATCATATATTCAAACCGTTTGTGCGATTAGTTTTATTTAACAAACTAAAAAAAGAATCCCCGAAAACCGCCTTTATGACGACTTTCGGGGATAATTTTACGCTTTAGAACTATGATACAAGTCATACAGAGCCACCAACTCCGGTGGTGCAACCTGACGAAACTTCGGCTCAACATCCATGAAGAAACGACGCTTGTTCTTGACATAGATTTGCAAGTCCTCGACGTTCTCCGGCTTCAAGAGTTCCAACTCGGCTGCGCGAGCATGAAATTCGGTCTGGTTGATATAGAAGCGGCGATACTCGCGCATTCCGTCACCCCAGAACAACATCTCGTTTTTGCTATCCGCAAAATTGTGGAACTCAATGTATTTCATCAAGTAACGTCCGCGATAATCTGGTTCACACAACCGTGCCTCAAAAACCGAGCCGAGAACCCACTTCTCCAAAAAGAACAGCAACACCTTCTCGTTTTCGGGACGGAACAAAAGCCCTTGATTCACCTCGTATAGCGAATGGTGACTGAGATACTCAAAGAGCGCTTTTTCATAGCGGGGACGGAACAGATAAGGTTCATCGTCGGGAGCCACTATGTTTTTCGCATTTTTCAGCAACTCATAGAGTTCATCAGCTTTGCTTTCATCAGCAAAATAATAGGAGTCTACCTCTCCTAACAATTTTTTTTCCATAAGCGTTTTTTGATAAATAATGTATAAGTAATTTTTTGATTAAGTAAGAATATACCATTCTTGGTTACTTTTGTCAAATAAAATCATCGAAAATACAAAAAAACATATTTTTTGCTGGATTTTCAGCCATTTTATCTCTACGTTCTATTTAACAAAATTGTTGACAAAGCAAGCACATCATTCTGAGCTGACAGGCGAAGGAGTCGAAGACGTCCTTGGACAATCTCCTAAGACGCCGTGCAATCGCCGTATTTATAACACCCGAAGTCGCACGGCGAGAGAGGAGATTCTCACGTCGGCATTCGCCTCCTCAGAATGACCGTCAGGTTCTTCAGGCAATCGCCACATCATCGCCCGTGGTCGCACAGCGAGAGAGGAGATTCTCACGTCGGCATTCGCCTCCTCAGAATGACCGTCAGGTTCTTCAGTCAATCGCCACATCATCGCCCGAGGTCGCACAGCGACACATAAGATTCTTCGTCGGCATTCGCCTCCTCAGAATGACCGTCAGGTTCTTCAGGCAATCGCCACAT
>CAMAJR010000034.1 GCA_945835885.1 uncultured Alphaproteobacteria bacterium | reverse complement strand
TTTTCATATCGGTGTTTTTTTGTCGCCAGAATTTGCGGCACCAGTGCGGCACAGGGTAAAAAAGAAGGCTTCCAGAAAACTCTGAAAGCCTTGATTTTATTGGTTGCGGGGGAAGGATTTGAACCAACGACCTTCAGGTTATGAGCCTGACGAGCTACCAAGCTGCTCTACCCCGCGATAAATTAACTGGTTGCTTAAATAATATATTTTTTGGGCTTTGTCAATACCTAAAAAATAAAAAATCAATAAATATTTTTGTTTGACAACCTTTTGAGAGGTGTGATAACTTAATCTTGAAAGGAGAAGTTGTTATGGGGACATATATTATAGTCGGCGGAATTGTTGTGATTGTCTGCTTTATTGTCTGGCAATTTGTTTGATTTGCAAACTATTTCTTTAATTGTTTTAATACAGAAAAGGGGTTTTCATCAACTTCTTCCGATTCGTTTTTGACATAGTCCGAAAAATTGAATACCTCGCCTTCAGCGCGCGGGTAATCTTCCAAGTTAAGTGCAATTTGCTCAATACAAATATCTGCCAAGTTTATTTCGCCGTTTTCGATAATATCCGGAACTTCATCATTGATAGTCGGTTCCATTTCGCGAATCTCCCGATATGTGGCTTTTGTGTCAAACCACAGCTCAAACGGTGTCGCGATAACTTTTTCAAAATTTTCCAAACTGATGACACTTTGTAAAACCACAAGGGCCGATACATTCCCCCAAACACGCAACATATTTTCTTTTTTGTTGAATTTCAGCGATACTTCCCCTTTGAATGATTTAACGTCTTCAACTTGCAGAATCCTTGTAATATCCGCAAGTTCATCCGTGTCCGGTTCTAAGATATAACGATAGGTGTTTTGATTTAATTCATCTATTTTCACCGGATATGAAAAATTTTTTTGCATTCTGAGATCCTTGTGTTATATATATGGTGTATAGAAATATAAATATAAGGAATCATACAGATGTCAATACGAAATTTGCTTTTTCTTGTCGGTTTAATAATAAATACAGCGTGTGCGTCTGATTTGTTTTTGGATCATACCGGTAATATGCCGGAAGAAAACCATATCAAACAGATTCAGCTTGGGCAAACTAAAGAAGAAGTTTATGTTATTTTGGGCGCACCGAGTGTTGTAGCCGGTTTGAGCAGCAATCACTGGATTTATATGGAATCCTCAATTCGCCGTGTTGCTTTTATGCGTCCGACGGAGTTGGAACGTAATATTTTGGCTTTGCAGTTTAAAGATAATAAGCTTGTTAATGTGACAAAACGCACATTGGAAGACGGTAATAATATTTCTATTGATAATGATGAAACAAAGCCGGCCGACCGTGAACTCGGATTCTTCCGCAAATATTTTGGCGGTGTTGGACAATATCAGATGTTTGGTAACGGCAAACAACAAAGGGATATGTAACGGTGCTAGAGAACTTAACCGAAAAACTGACCGAGACCTTATCGCATTTTGGTATTAACGGGACAATCGGCGAAATTTTTGAAGGTCCGCTGATTACGGATATTCAGTTTCAACCTGACCACGGCACGAAATTTTCGACGCTCGCCAATTCAATCAAAGATATTGCGCGTGAACTCGGGGTCAGCGGGATTAGAGTGGCTCCTGTCGTTAATTCGACCTATATCAGCTTTGAAATTCCGCAACCGCAAGCGCAAACTATTGATTTTATACCGTTGTTGCAGTCGGATGCGTTCCGAAATGCCAAGGGCGGTCTGCCGATTTTAATCGGTGTTGATATGCACGGAAAACCGGTTATGAAAGATTTGGCAAAAATGCCGCATTTGTTGGTGGCCGGCACGACCGGTTCGGGTAAATCGGTCGGGTTGAACTCTTTTATATTGTCGTTAATCAGCAAAAAGCAACCGGACGAATTAAAGCTGATTTTGGTTGACCCAAAACGTATTGAGTTCAGTATGTATAACAATCAAAAATATATGCTTTGTCCGGCAGTGACCGATATGAGTATGGCGGCGCGTTGGCTCGAAAAGCTGTGTGATGAGATGAACGCACGGTATGCCGTGTTTGAAAAAGCGATGGCGCGCAATATCGGTGAATACATTGAAAAAGGCAACAAAATGCCGTATATCGTGTGTGTGATTGATGAGTTTGCCGACCTTATTCTGTTTGATAAGAACGTGGAAAAACAAGTGCAAATTTTAGCGCAGAAATCGCGTGCGGCCGGTATTCATTTGATTATCGCCACGCAACGGCCTTCGGTTGACGTGATTACGGGCGTGATTAAGGCAAATTTGCCGACGCGCTTGTCGTATAAGGTGTCGTCGCCGGTTGATTCAATGACGATTTTAAATACGGCCGGCGCCGAAGATTTGCTCGGACGCGGCGATTCTCTGTTGCTTGAAGAAAACGGCACGTTGATGCGCACGCTCGGTGCGTATATGCCAAACAGCGATATTATGAGTTTGTTGTTGCCATATCGTTGTGAAATGAATGATATTGACTATTCCGGTATTATTACCGGCGCGCAAATTCAAGAACAAACGCAGGAATATATCGCGCAGCAGGAAAAAGCCAAAGAAGAGGCGTTGAACGGCGCTAAACCGCAGGGCTTTTTTGATAAAGTCAAGGGCTGGTGGAACAAGTTGGGTAAGCCGATGCAAAGACGCGTTGTCAACATCGGGATTGCGTTTGTGATGGCGCTGATTTCGAGCAAATCCGGAAAATCGAAAAAGTCAGCGCTTCAAAATGCGACCGATGCCGCGGTAAAATCTGCCAAACGTTCGGTCAAAGCGCAAGCCAAACAGGCAATTACCAAGGCCGTTTTAGATTCATTGAATAAGAAATAAAGCTTATCAAATTGTATTATGCGTGACCGGTTTGTGTGGCAAATCGGTCAAAATTTATGCCGATTTCATCAAGTGCGCGTTGCCATTTTTCTTCGTCTTTGGTGCGGAAAAGCAAGTCCTTGTTGCCACCGACGACAATCCAGTCATTATTGTAAATTTCTGTTTCGAGTTGTTTCGGTTCCCAAAAAGAATAGCCGAGTGCCACCAATTTATCATCCGGTCCGTTATCAAACGCAATATCGGCAATAATTTCGGTGGTTGAAGAAACAGCGATACCATTGCCTACTTCAATGGTTCCGTCTTTCATATAGTCGGTCGAATGAAGCACCGTGCCGCGAATTTGTTCGAGCGGTCCGCCGGTGTAAAGGTTGATTTCATTAAGACGCTCATAACTTTTTAATGGCAGTTGCATCGTTAAGTCCGAAAAAGTGTATTGCACCATCGGTTTGTTGATAATAATCCCCATAGCACCGCGTTTGGTATGTGAGCAAATATAAACAACCGAACGCATAAACAGTTCATCATCGTCCAAATTCGGCGCCGCTACCAAAAGTTTGCCGCTTAAAGAATATTTATCATCAAAATCAGCCATTTGCACATCACTAAAATAATGTTTTATTTACCATTTAAGTGTATCATAAAATAAGGTTAAATAAAAGTAAAAAACACACCATGAAACACTTATTTTCATATATAGTTTTCGTTTTTTTGATTTTCAATGCGGTTGTGGCAAATGCTGCGGATAAATATGCTTTGCCTGAAGATTTTATGGGAACGGGAACTCGTGCGATTTTGCAGGATTATTATGATGATGAAGATAGTAATAAAATATCGCTGATAAATCAATCGGTTATGATGTATGAGGTTGGAAGCTATCTTTATAATAAGTATACGCTGGAAGAAATCGCCGAAGAAAGCTTTATTGAAAAATTGCGTCCGTTTTTTCCGATGTATAACGACGAGCAATTAGATTCTCGTCGCAAATTGCTGTATAACGGTATAGAAGTTTATAATTACGGTAAGCAAAAATACACGGACATTGTCGGCAAATATTTGGTGCCGCATACCCTTAAAACCGTGCGCAGCGACAGTGAATATGACCATCCGGGAGAAGTGCCGTATATGGAAGCGCCGGAAGGAGAATATATTAAAGTTTATAACTTTAAAAAATTTCTGTCATACAGCGATAATCAAGATGAGCGCGCGGCCATACAGAAATACGAAGCGCAAAAAAATAAGGATAATGTGTTAGAGCAGTTTAATGATGCCATGCAAAAAATCGAATGGAAAAAAGTGGCTCTCTATGGCATAAAATATGATAATCCTTTGTATTCGTCCAATGGTATCACTCCGCCGCAAAAAACGGAAGCAGGCGCAATCAGATTGGTCACAAACGGCGCATTTATCAATGGTCGAGATGAGTTGGAAGCCGGTATAACGGCTGTTGTTCGGCCGGAAATGTTTGTGCTTGCCAATAACCTCAGTCTTAATTTGCGCAAGCCGCAAATTAATCTCAGTCAATCACAGAATATCGCGCCCGATTATCAGATTGTGTATCCGGTGCCGTTGCATTCACAAGTTTATCCGGCTGTTTATAAATATACCGGAAACTTTATGATTATGTTCAAAGTGCGGCCGATTGATATTGAAAAGCCGATTTTGCTCCGTGTCGAAACGGATATGACCGAATGTGATTATCAACTCCATTGTTCTCCACAGCATTTTTCGTTTGAGCAAGTTCTTGAACCAAAGGGTGATGAGCTTTTCGGAAACGGTATGGAAAATTATTTTTTCCGTATTCAAGCGTCTATGCCGCAATCAAATTTGAAACATTTGACCTTAAATGAATTTACCGTGCAAAAAGAGCAGACAAAGCAGAGTTTGTTTTTGGAATTTGAGAGTCGCAAGTCAGTTAATACGTTTAATGTTTTTATTGAAGAAAACGAGGCAAATACCACATTCAAAAAACCGTTAATCAGTTTGCGTGACAACAAAATATTTGTGCGTGTCGAACCGACCGAAGAATATGCAAAGCGTGATTTAAGTAATGCCGAATATATTATTACGGCTAATCTGAATGATAAATATTTTTTGCGTCGGACTCTTGTGCCGGAAGTATCGCATTTTGCAACCGCCCTGACTGCCGATTTTGATTTCGGATTTTTTATTTTTGCCTTTATCGGCGGCTTGCTGCTAAACTTTATGCCGTGTGTTTTTCCGTTGTGGGCGTATAAGTTACAGACGATGTATGCGCTGCATAAAAAGCAGACGCAAATTATTCGCACGGATTTGAAGCAGCTTTTACGCGGTATTTTGTGCGGAACGGTTGCCGTTTTCGGATTGTTGCTGATAGCAAAAAATTTTTATACGCCGTATATTTGGGGTGTGCAGTTGCAGAATATGCCGTTTGTTATGACAATGCTGTTTGTCGGTCTTATGCTGATAAAAATATTACCGTATGTATTCGAAAATATCTCTCGTGAAAATATCCGGTTTTTTAATTATGCGCTCGGAATTTTCGGGTGTGTCGCTGCGGCATCGTGCGGCGCGCCGTATGTGTCTGAAACTTTAACATCTGCCGTGAATGACAGTTATCTTATTTTAGGATTGGCGTATGTGTTTGTCGTATGTGGATTTTGCCTGCCGTTTATGATACTGTTAAAAACAAATTATCCGCAAAATGTTTTGAAATTTGTTTATCAGAATAAGTCGTCGGTTAATGTTTTGATTAAGTTTGCTCTCTATTTGGCGATTGCGTGGTATTTGTTGCTGATATATTGGCAGACCGGTTTTATCTATACGGCAAAGATTATGATTGCGGTAGCCGTGTTTTGGTTTTTTGCAGATATTTTCTTAAAGTTCTTGCAATATTTGAACGGGGTGCATGACGAACGCGTAACACCGCGGCATATTGCTTTGTTTATGCGTGGTTGTTATGTCGTTATTGTTGTTTTGTCTTTGATGTTTATTATCATCGCAAGTGTGTCGGCAACTCATCGGCAAATAAAACATCGCCGGATTACTGCGGAAAATACGGTTAATACCGTTGATTTTACACAAATTGAACATGAAATAGAGCAGGGTAATGCGGTATTGGTTACAATCGAAACGGATTGGTGTTTTTCGTGTCGGCTTAATGAAATGCTGGTCTTTAATCAGCCGAATTTCAAAAAGTGGACACAACTGTATCACCTTAAACATATCCGTGTTAATCAAGCCAAAATCGATACTCATATTGCCGATTATATGAAGCGTTATCTCGGGGTAGTCCGTGTTCCGTTTTATGTGCTTTATACGCCGGTGGTGCAAAATGGGATTGTTTTGCCGAACAGACCGACGGTGGAAAGTATGGACCGTCTTTTGATTTATAATAAAAAAGGTAATGTTACGGCACCAAAATAAGCTCTCCTTTTATGTATAAGGAGAGCTTATGGTATGCTTGTTTTATTAAAGTGCATTTCCTGTCTTGGAATTTGCAACAACTTTGGATACATCAACTTGAGATTGTGATTCTTTTTGCATATTGACAGTGGTTGCCTGTTCTTTCATTGATGCCGATTGAGCGCTTTGTTGAATATTTGACCGCGGCAATTCTACTTCTTTCGTTTGTTTTACCGGCGCGTTATCGTCATTGCTGTTGATTTTAATGCGTCTCACGATTGTTTTCTTTTGCCGTTTGTCGGCGTATTGCGCCGTATTAATGTTGACTTGCTGTGCCGTCTGACGAGTCGGCGCGTTTGTCGCCGGCGCATTTGTATTCGGCGTGTTTGTCGCCGGTGCATTTGTATTCGGTGTGTTTGTCGCCGGTGTGTTGCCGTTTTGGTTCTGCGGCGGATTCAAACGGCGATATTCAGGCAAATCGACGCGGTTGAACTGGTCAAATTCAAAGCGCATTTTTGTATCTTCAAACGGTGTAAAGTCTTCAATACCGAGTTTTTTAAGCTCAGATGCAATTCCTTTGGCTTCTCCGCGAACAAAATCCAACTCGTTACCAAAAACAACGTTAGGCGCCAAGCGCGGGCCATATTCGGCGGCACTGGCATACGATTTTTCCCATAACAAGTTTTTGAATTTATCATATTCAAGCTTATAAACATGCGGATAGAGGACATCGAATACCTGTTCCAATTGCTCCGGTCGAAGTTTTTGCACCGAACCGCCTAAGCCCAAACGACTGAGCTGCTGTCTTTCCGACGCCGTCAGACTTGGTACTTGTAACAGTGAATTTCCGTGTTCTAAAGCTTCGGTATAAACATCGAATACTTTACGCAACGTGAGATATGCCGCAAACTTTTCCGGTGCGCCGGTTTGTGTGTTTTGTTTGCGCAACATTTTTTCGATTTTGCCCTTTAAGTTTTCGGAATATGCATTGGTAAAGGCAAAATAGCGATGTGTATTAATCAAGCCGTCAATAAATGCTTTTCTGGTAACGTTCGGCGTTTTGCCGCCGGCAGCATCCATTCGCTTCATTTCTTGCGCTAATTTATAGCCGTATTCGGAAATTTCCTGAGGCGTATATTTTTCGGTTTTCTTCATATCATCTATCATTGCGCGCACATGCTTGACGTTCAACTTCAAATTGACCGGAACAATACCGTTTTCGGCCATCGCTTTGCGCCACATTCCTTTTTCGGCATTGGTAATACCGGCAGGGAAATTGATGTGTGTATAGCCCAGCCCCTGAAGTTTGCCGACCATATCGGCAATAACGGTTTCATCAATCTTGCGGTGATTTGGTGTGCGATACGAGAAATGCACACCGTCTTTTTCAATACGCATAAACAGTTTGTAAGAGTAGGTGTATTTGACTGAACCGTCTTTTTGCTTGATGCCGTCATTTTTGCGGTTATTTTTATCTTCCGTATCGTAAAAAGTATATACGGTCCAACCGTTTTTGAACCAACCTGTATGTGTTTTAAAATAAGAGAGGTTTTTAACTTTTCCCCAATCTTTTTCAAACATTTTTTCAAATTCTTTTTCGACTTTAGATATGCTGTGTTGAGGCATAGTCGGCGGCGGAGGAACTTGCGCGCCGGCTTGTTGCGGTGCACCGCCGGTCGGAACGGAAACGGACTGTTGTGCCGCACGCATAGGCGCATCATCTGTCGGCTCCTTAAAGACAGGTGCTTCTTGAACCTGAGGAGCTGAAACCGGTGTTTTTTGGGTGACAGATTTTTGAACGACTTTAGGGGTATTCCCGGTCGTTTGGGTTTTTGCGCGGGGAGTATCAACAGATGTTTCCGGAATGTTGCGCGCGGTTTCTTTGGCCGTTTCAATAATCTCACGCGTCATTTCTTTTGCCGGCACGAAAACTTCTGGCGACGCAACACCTTTGGATATTGTTTGCACCGGTGGAATTTCACCGGTTGACATAATATGGATAGCGTCAGATATATCTCGGATATTCAGTGTATCAACCGTGGCTGAAATCATATTATGACCGGATTGACGTTCCGGCATAGAAATATTTGCTCTTTCTTTCGGTAAATCGATTGGTTTGGCAAACTCGCGTGCCATCGGAGCCGGATTGACCATTGCTTTCATAACGCGGTGTTCCGGAACAATATCTGCCGAAACCTCATTCCAAGAAAGTTCGTCTTCTTTAGCTTTACCGGAAAGCAGGAGTTTTTGGCGTTCGTTTTCCAATTCTTGCATACGAACATCTTCTTTTGCTTTTTCTTTTTTATTTTCAAGCCGATTTTTGTTTTCTCGGTCGGTTTGCGCTTTTTCCAAAATATGCTCGATTTTTTCGCGGATTAAATCTTCGGCCAAAGAACCGTCAAAGCGGCGGATTGTCAAATCCGAAACCGAAATACCGTGCGCTTCGCAAAAGGCAAAAATGCGCTTTAATTTCTTCTCATCTAAATTGTCCAATGTTTCATTATCAAACGAAAGTTGGACTTTTACTTGCGGCGGCATATTCGGCTGATTAAATTCCATAACGCCGAAATTAAAGCCGAATGTTTCCGGATTTTCCTCATCTTCAGGTTCATTTTCATTCATTTTAACGTGCAATACAAGTTCCGTCAGCGGTTCCGGCGCGTAGGCGTTCATCTTGTTATATTTGTCGTTGGTTAAAATATCGCCGTTATCCGTGATATCAATTTCTCTGATTTCCAATTCTTCATCATAGCCGCGTTGTTCGTGGTTGTCTTTAATTCGATACAGCTGTGCAAATTCGTTACCGTATTCGTGAAGCCATGTGTCATACATAACAGCACTGTCATATTTTTTTTGTGCTGTTTCGCGCATATGTTTCAGAGAAGCACGTTCTGCCAAAATTTTTTGTGCCAACAGCGGTTTTTCTTTGTCGGAACTGTTCCAATCCGTTTCTTCATCGGTTCGTTCCAATTCTTCCGACAGGGCGCTGTATTCCGCAAGCTCATCGAACAATTCGGTTGCCATCGTCGAAAAACGGCGATGTAACGCATCTTCTGTGTAGTTTATAGGAAGTTGTTTTAAGCCGCTTTTACTCTCAACATAGGTCATAGCTTTGCGCACTTCTGTCTGTTCCATGTGACGTTCTCCAAAATCTGACATTTGCCATAAATCTAACATACTTTTGTGCAAATATCAATAGTTTTTTTTGACAAAAAAATTAAATTTTTCGAATAAAAAGCACACGCGCCAAACCATAGACGCGCTCGTCAAGCAATTCAAAACACGACGGTAGCGGAAAACGCTCGTCTTTACGCACCTCAATAATGCAGATTGCGTGTTCGTTTAACCAACTCTGTGCCAAAATTTGCTCTATTGCCTGTTCCGTCAATCCTTTGGCATACGGCGCGTCCATAAAAACAATGTCATATTTACGTCGTGCGCGAGGAAGACGGGTGGCGTCTGCTTTCAACACGTCAAAACGCTCTTTTTCGGCTGCGAACAACTTGGCGTTTTTGTTGACCGGTATCGTATCAATATCGGCTAAGGTAACGTGCTTAAAGCCGCGTGACAGTGCCTCAAAACCGAATGCGCCCGTTCCGCAAAAAATATCAAGTAAATTCAATTCACTGTAATCGCCGCCTAATTTAGAATATAAAATATTAAAAATTGCTTCACGCGCGCGTTCTGATGTCGGACGAACCTCTTTACCATCAGGTGTCCACAGTTTTTTACCGCGATATTTGCCGCCGACAATTCTCATAATTTACCTCCAAGCTGTTCTTTGAGCACTTTTTGCGGCACTTCTTTGACTTCTCCTTTTTTCAAACTGCCGAGTTGAAACGGTCCGTAAGATAAGCGAATTAAACGTGCGACTTCAAGCCCGATTGATTTCATTAATTTACGGATTTCACGATTTTTGCCTTCGTTTAAGGTGACAGACAGCCAACTGTTTGAGCCGTTTTGGCTTTCTAATTCGATTTTGACAGCTCCGTATTGTACACCGTCGATAACGGCACCTTTTTCCAGTTCTTTCAGCTTTTGCGGTTCGACCTTGCCGTGGACGCGCACTTTATAGCGCCGGCTCCAGCCGTTTTCCGGAAGTTCGAGTTTGCGAGAGAGTTCACCGTTGTTTGTCAGCAACAGCAATCCCTCAGAGTTCAAATCGAGCCGTCCGACGCTTATAACGCGCGGCATATCCGGCGGCAAATTATCAAACACCGTCGGGCGATTTTCCGTATCTTTATGTGTTGTCAACAATCCGGTCGGTTTATGATAAAGCCATAGGCGAGTTTGTTGAATTTGCGGTAATTTCTCGCCGTCGAGCAATATTTTTTCGGTGCCGTCGACGTTAAATGCCGGACTTTCTATCAATGAGCCATTGACCGTTACGCGTTTTTGTCTGATTATTTCTTCGGCCTGTCGGCGCGAGCAAACGCCGCTTCGTGCCATAAATTTTGCAATTCTTTCCGTCATTTTTCTTCCTTTTTTGATAAATATGATTTATGCTAACAAACAAGTCTAAAAAAAGAGTGAATGATGACACACGAAGAATATATGCAAATTGCGCTTGATTTGGCGCGTCAGGCAGCGGCGGAAGATGAAGTTCCGGTGGCGGCGTTGGTGGTTGATGCGGCTTCGGGCGAAGTTGTGGCAGAGGCGTTTAATCAGAGTGCACACGGCACGGATTGTTCCGCGCACGCTGAGATTTTAGCCATTCGGCAAGCGTGCGAAAAACGTGGCACAACGCGCTTATGGGATATGGATATGTATGTAACGCTTGAGCCGTGCACCATGTGTGCGGCGGCGATTTCGTTTGCCCGTATTCGGAATTTGTATTTTGGAGCGGTTGACGAAAAGGGTGGGGCGGTTGTCAGCGGCGTTAAATTTTATGAGGCGCCGACTTGTCATCATCGTCCGAATGTGGTCGGCGGCATTTGTGCTGATGAATGCGGACAGTTGCTTAAAGATTTTTTCAAAGCAAAACGCGGATAATGTTCTGCCAAAATCAATAAATCTGGGCAAAAAAAATGTGTATCCGGTCAAAAAAAACGCTCTTGAGAGAGCGTTCTGATGTTATATTGTGCGCGGATTATTCTTTTTCCGCCAAAGTTTTCATAAAGTGTTCAAGCCAGTGAATGTCATATTGTCCGTCAAGATATTCCGGCTGCGAGATAATCTCCTGATGTAACGGAATTGTGGTGTTGACGCCCATAATCACAAACTCCTCAAGCGCACGGCGCAGGCGCATCAAAGCGGCGTTACGCGTGCCGGCATGAACAATCAATTTGGCAATCATACTGTCGTAAAACGGCGGAATCGCATAGCCGGAATAAATCTCCGAATCCACACGAACACCTAACCCTCCCGGTGCATGCCACTCGGTAATTTTACCCGGACACGGCACAAATGTCAGCGGGTCTTCGGCATTGATACGGCATTCAATGGCGTGACCACTGAATTTTATATCTTCTTGTGTATAACCTAAATGCGCACCGGCCGCAATCCGAATCTGCTCTTTAACGATGTCAATGCCGGTTACGGCCTCCGTAATCGGATGCTCGACCTGTAAGCGTGTGTTCATTTCCATAAAATAGAACTTGCCGTTTTCATACAAAAACTCGAGTGTTCCGGCGTTGCAATAGCCGATTTGGGTAATGGCTTTGCGCACAATGTCGCCGATTTCCTGACGTTGGCTCTGATTAAGTGCCGGCGACGGACATTCTTCAATAACTTTTTGGTTGTTACGTTGAATCGAGCAATCGCGTTCGCCCAAATGCACGACGTTGCCGTATTTATCAGCCAAGACTTGGATTTCGATATGACGCGGGTGCTGCAAATATTTTTCCATATACACCACATCGCTCGGAAAAGATGCCTTGGCTTCTGCTTTTGCCATTGTGAACGCTTCTTCAATGTCGTCAACGGAGTAGGCGATTTTCATACCTTTGCCGCCGCCGCCGTCTTTGGCTTTAATGATAATCGGATAACCTATTTTTTCCGCCCAACTTTTGGCGTCATCCACACTTTTAAGTGCCGGAGAACCTTCGGTAATCGGCAAACCTGCCGCTTTAGCTGCTTTGCGCGCCGTGATTTTATCGCCCATCAGACGCATTTGCTCAACCGTCGGACCGATAAACGTAATACCGTGTTTTTCGACCATTTGCGCAAAATCGGCATTTTCCGATAAGAAACCGTATCCGGGGTGAATGGCGTCGGCACCGGTAATGACGGCAGCAGAAATAATTGCCGGTTTATTCAAATACGAATCGGTCGAGCGTGCCGGACCGATACAAACCGCTTCGTCAGCCAAACGCACATGCATAGCGTTGGCGTCGGCTTCGGAGTGCACAGCCACCGTGCGAATCCCCATTTCACGGCAAGCACGATGAATCCGCAAAGCCACTTCGCCGCGATTTGCAATTAAAACTTTTTCAAACATACTGTATCCCGTTATTCAATAATGACCAATGGCTGCCCGTATTCTACCGGCTCGCCTGTTTCTACCAACACTTTAACCACGCGTCCGCTTTGATGCGCTTTAACCGGATTAAAGGTCTTCATCGCTTCAATCAGGCATACGGTATCGCCGGCAACGACCATATCGCCTTCTTTCACATAAGTCGGCGAGTTCGGGTTGCTGGAAAGATATACCACACCCACCATCGGCGATTTAACCGCGTTCGGGCTGTTGGAATAATCAATTTCTTCCTTAACGTCTTCTGCCGGAGAGGAAGGGGACGGAACAACCGGTGTTGCAGGAATCGGAGCCGGCGCATAAGTCGGCACAAAGTTGCCGTTCAGTTCGCGTGAAAGTGAAATTTTGCAATTTTCATCTTCATACTTCAGTCCAGTAAGTTGATTTTTATCTAAAATTTCAGCCAATTTGCTGATTGTTTTTGTATCGATCGGATTAGCCATTTTTATTTTAATTTCCTTTCATTGATAAAACACATAGTCACAGCTATACCCTAATTTTAAAAAAAAACAATAAAAATATGCAATTTTCATCAATTTTATCAAAATTTTTTAAAAAATCGTGCATTTTTCGGTATTTTTTATTGTTTTGTAAAAATCTTATTTTAGAATATTTTTATTATTTTGCGCATTGGTCCTTGTATATTTTGATTGGTATCGTCAAAGAATGGACTATATGACCTTATTCATCACTGTCCCACCTACCTATTAAAAATATTTTTTAAAATATAAAGTGTTGGTTCGTGTTCATATAACAGATAGAGAATCGTTAAGAGTATTGGGATAAATTGTACCCAATACCCTTTAACAATTTTGAAATCATCTATGATTAGGGCGGTGCATAACAATGCCATATATGTATAGCCGAGCCAATTATCCATTATAGTCGCTGTTCCACCTGCAAATACAAACAGGATAAAACTTATAGCCCAAATGGTTTTCTCTAAAATTTTTGCTTTATCTTTCATCTTCATCTTTCTTTCTGAAATGGTAAAATCCATAAGGAACCGTTTGCATAGTTCCATTCATCATTGTTCTTCCGGCTCTATACATATTATTTCCGCTACCGAAGAGTTTATTTCCTGCCACTGTTCCACCTGCGTTTGTAATTGTGCTTATAGCAATATTTTTTGCATATTCATCCAATGTGTTTTGGTTGGTATATCCGGCACCGTTAGCAACGCCGGTCGCGATGGTATTGAGCCATCTGGCGCGAGCAATATCTTCCGGATGCGAAATGACTTTACCCAAACTGCCGGTAAATCCTTTGGCCTTAAATGGTGTAATCGGCGACATTGTCGCTCCCACAACTTCAGCACCGGAGGATATTGCCGGATTGCGTTGATACCCGTCTTGCAGTTCCTGACGTGCAAAATCGCGATATTCTTGATATCCCTTATCCCAAGCATCTCCGAAACTTTCGCCATTCACATTTTGCCCAAAAGCGCGCATCACGCCGTTTGCCATTACGCGTCCGGCGCCGCCGATTGCTCCGAAGGCCTCGTCACTCCACCCCAAACTTACACCTTGTGCGGCATGATTAATACCATCGGCAATTGCTTGTCCGAATCCGCCGGAATTTTGCTGTGTCGGCGGCGGATTGTTGCCTAAATAATGTCCGTCATCATCATAAAGTTCATACTCCGCGTCCGTCATCGGCTGAGCCATTAAATTGTCAATGTTTTGACGCTGCTGTTTTAACGCATTTAACTGCATCTGTGCCTCCGGACTGAAATTGTTCTGAAGTTGCTTGATTGCAAAGTCAAGCTGTTCATTCATTTGCGTATAACGCAAGTTTCGACCTACAAGTCTTCTCAATTTGTTTTCCATCGTATTATCCTTTTTATAAATTGCAACTAATTTTAGAATTTTGTTCTGTAGTATTTTTCTTATAAAATCAACGTATAGGTAATAAAAATATTATTTTTTTTACGGAAAATTTTGCTATAAATCAATATGTTATGCGATGCTGTAAATATTCTCTATGTGGATAAATTTATTAACAAAAAAAATCACTCTTCAGGCAGACATTTTAAATAACAAAAAGGACGCATTAAGCGTCCTTTGCGTTTTATTGGTGGTCAGAGAGGGGATTCTCTTGCTTCGCCTGCGGCTTGCTTCGGTCACTCGGTTGCGTGTTGTTCGCTACGGTTGCTTACGCTTTCCTTGCTCACAAGCAACCTTCGCCTGTCGTCCAAAAACAACATTTTGAGGTTGTTTTTGTTTCTCCAGCCCCCTCCACGACGTGTCGGGGCTTCAAATCCCGATAACCAATAAAAAAAACTCTCCGCAAGGGAGAGTTTTTTTTATTGGTGGTCAGAGAGGGGATCGAACCCCCGACACGAGGATTTTCAGTCCTCTGCTCTACCAACTGAGCTATCTGACCATCGGTTCGAGAAGTTTTATAATATACTTTTTTTGAAATGTCTATACTTTTTTTATTTCTTGTGTATTTTTTTTTGAAAAATTATTTTTATCGACACAAAAATATTGCCGTTGCCTCTTGCTTTTGATGAAAAAAATATTGACACTTCTGTAATTTATGACTAAAACCTCATAATGAGGAGTAGAGAAATGAGTTTAGATCTTTTGAAAGTAAATTTACAGTATTTTTTGCCGAAGCATTTAATTTCGTGGGGTGCGTCGGTGTTGACCAATGCAAAACTCGGTCGCTGCACAACTTTTGCCATTGAGCAGTTTGCCAAATTTTATCACATTAATCTTGATGAAATGGACGGCGATATTGAAGATTTTGAAACTTTCAATGAATTTTTTACACGTCCGCTGAAATCTGATGCGCGGCCGATTGATGCCGATAACAACAGTGTTGTCTTTCCGGCAGACGGAAAAATCAGCCAATTCGGCGACTTGAGGGACGATTTTATGTTGCAAGCCAAAGGGCACTATTTTACGACCGAAACTTTGCTCGGCGATGATAGCGATGCCAAATATTTTCAAAACGGCAAATTTATGACCGTTTATCTCTCACCGTCGGACTATCACCGCGTGCATATTCCGTTTGCGGGAAAATTGCTGAAAATGACGTATATTCCGGGTGAGTTGTTTTCGGTTAATCCGCTTTATACAAAACATATTCCGGAACTTTTGGCGCGTAACGAGCGCGTGGTCTGTTTGTTTGAAACGACTGTCGGTAAAATGGCCGTGGTGTTTGTCGGTGCGGTGGTTGTCGGCAGTGTCAGCACCGATTGGGACGGGGTAGTTGCACCGAACGGTTCGCGCGAAATTCGTATTACTACTTACGAACACGAAAAATTGGAATACGATAAAGGTGCCGAAATCGGTAAGTTTTTAATGGGAAGCACGGTTATTTGCCTGTTTGAAAAAGATAAAATCGATTTTGTTTCAGGATTAACAAGCGAACAAAAAACGCATATGGGCGAAAAAATGGCGACGGCTGTCAGCTCTAAAAGAGTTGCAGCGGATAAAGTCGGAAAAAAAACAGGTAAATCTGCCGGAAAAAGAACAGCCAAAAAATAAAATCAGCGTTCATTGCCGGATTTGACAATTGATGGCAAAACACGAAAACTATCATAAGAAGCGGCAAACTCTTGCCGTGTGTCATAATTCAGAACTTTGCCGTTGTGCGAAATTTCAACATCTTTTCCATGCCATGCAATACATGTGCCGTCGGCAAACAAAACCGAACTTCCCGTTTTTGTTTGTTTGAACATTGTTTTAACAATTTGTCCGTCGGCCTTTTTAAAGTTAAACTCTTTCAAACGTCCTATCGTATCAATATATGCTCGGTGTTTATACTCAAGCAAACACATATCACCGCCGCGGACTCTTTGCTTACGATTTTTCTCAAAAAATCCGGTCACACGAGAATCCTTATCGGTCATCAGCTTATAATTGGCGGTTTGCAAAACATTAAAATGTTCGGCATTGGTATGAAATTGCACATTGGGAGCCCACACAATGCGTTGTTTTTCCAAAACAAACGTCGTGCCGTTCGGCATTTTAAATGAAGTAATTTGATTGCCGGACAAAGTATATGTAACACCGTTAGGATATGTTTCGTTTTTAGGGCCGGATTTTACGGCCGTTACACGTTTTTCCGGCGGCAATTCGATTTTCCCTTTTTCTTTGAATTGAAATTCGTTTGTATTTTTCATTCCGTGCAAAAATTGTCGATTTTTATAATCTATCGTTACGCACAGCCCGTCTTTATGTATCATTTGATAAACACAAGGACGCAATTTTTTACAGGTTGGTGCCGCTTCATATAATTTGGTTTCTAAAGCATTCAGGTGTTGGCAATACTGTTCTTCCATATCACACAACTTTTGCCGGAGAGTCGGACTGTAATAATTATGACTGAGAGCATTGCGAAAATCTTTATAATCGTGCCATATTGAATGTTCTTCTTTTGAAATCAAATTATGGTCACAACAATAGTGCCATGCGCCGCTGCTGCGCAAATCTTCGCCGCGCGTTACACAATATGTCATCAGTTTGCACTCAAGAGCGTTATAAGAATGCAAAAACCACGAGCGCCGCGCATAATCAATTTCCCAATTATTGAATTCTTTTTTTAAGTCGAAAGAATTTTCTGCAATCTGTGCTGTCGGAAAAACCTTGTGCACAATTTTTTGCAAGCTGTTGAACTTGCTTTCAAGCAAAGGATAATTTAACTCAAGCGTCACATCTTTATCCGGATTTTGACGATGGTATTCTTTAAGGCGCGCAACAAATTTTGAATTGCTTTCCGATTGAGCGCGGATAATCCGTTCCGGTATTATCCGACCGATAACTTGCTGCATTTGATGCAAAACCTCTATGTATGCTTTTTGCCGCTGAACAATTGTTTTATCACATAACCGGAGATAAGATTGCACAAATTCGGAACGTTTTTTAGCATTTTTAGAAGAAGTTTGAAAAGTGCCGAGATCATCCATTGTATCCCATTGATGCCGTATCAAATGTCGAATATTCACATAGTCACGAAAATTTGCCGCCGATGATATGAGTCCGTCTTGTTCGGCGCGTTCAAACGCATCATCTTTTGTTTTGTATATGTTGCGGCAGACATTCTGCAATTTTTCGGCAAATGAACCGATAATCTCTAAAATGGTATGTTCCCACGGCTCTGTCACTTCTGCCGCATAAAAATGTATAACTTGGCGTAGTCTCTGATATTCTTGTTCATACCGATTTTTGCGGCATTTATTAATCAGATTAATCATAGCGCGAAATTCTGACCGATGTTTCGGGTCCTCAAAAAATTCAGAAATCGGCTGGTCGGCGTTTTCTTTTTTGGCATATTCGGCTTTATAGACACCATCAATTAAAAACTCTGTTTGCCCGATAACCGCATCTTCCGGATAAAGAACTAAGTATCGTTCTACCGCAGACGGCAAATGCTTGTCCATTGTATAAACAGCATATCCTTCCGGTGCAAAACTCATAGCTTTGCTTTCATCTTCTGCCGGGTTGGTATGCATCAATGAGATATATGAATGCTTTAGATTTTTCGGGGTATCATCATTTTCTAAATTCTTAAATTCTTTTTTTTCCTGAAAAT
>CAMAJR010000033.1 GCA_945835885.1 uncultured Alphaproteobacteria bacterium | reverse complement strand
TCTTATAAATTTAAACCCTAAAAACGAGTTTTTAAGATTTATTTTAGATATTCGATATATAATCACCCAAAATATTAGGGAGGTTCACGAAATGTTTGTGTTGATGAATATCGGATTATCGCTTGAAATGCGTATGTTGTTTGCTTTTGCCGCGGCTTTGTTGCTGAGTTTGGCGTGCGGCGGTCCGCTGATTGAATATTTGCACGCAAAACAAAAGCAAGGGCAGCCGATTCGGATAGACGGGCCGCAATCGCATTTACAAACCAAAAAAGGCACGCCGACAATGGGCGGAATCCTGATTTTGGGAACGGCGATTTTTTCGATTTTGTTGTTTGCAAACATATCTTATCATTTTGTGTGGGTCAGTATTTTTGTGCTGATTATTTATGGGTTGACCGGCTTTGTTGATGATTATTGGAAAGTTAAACGTCAAAGCGCAAATGCGATGACGGCCGGTATGAAGCTTTTTATTCAATTTTTGACGGCGGCGGTGGCAGCCAGTATTATTACGGCGGCGACTCCGCGCGGTATCAATACGGTGTTGAGTTTCCCGTATTTTAAGGATTTGTTTATTAACCTTTCGTGGTTGTATGTGCCGTTTGCGGTAATTGTAATGTCCGGTGCATCTAACGGCGTGAATTTGAGTGACGGCTTGGATGGTTTGGCGTCCGGTTTGCTGATTATTTCTTTTGCCTTTTTTATGGCCGTGGCTTATTTTTGCGGTTTTCCGAATGCGGTGGAACATCATTTACTCTATATCCCGCGATGCAGCGAAATCGGTGTGGTATGTGCCGCGCTTATCGGCTCTTGTTTGGGCTTCTTATATTTCAATAAACCGAAAGCGCGTGTTTTTATGGGAGATACCGGCTCGCTTGCGCTCGGTGCGATTCTCGGCGCGGTTGCCGTTATGACTAAAAGTGAAGTTTTGCTGGCAATCGTCGGCGGGGTGTTTGTAATGGAAACAATTTCGGTGATTATTCAAGTGGCGTATTTTAAGAAAACGGGCAAACGTTTCTTTAAAATGGCGCCGATTCATCATCATTTTGAACAACTCGGTTGGAGCGAAAAAAGGGTTATGCTTAGTTTTTGGATGGTGGCATTGATTTTGGCTCTTATCGGTTCTTTGATTTTTATTTAAGCCGACGGAGAAGTAAATATGGTTAATTTTTCACGCAGAAGGCATTCGGCATTTTCAAAATGGATGTGGACGATAGATAAGGTTATTTTGTTTGTGTCACTGGCCTTGCTGACAATCGGTATTATTCTTGATGTGACGGCGAGTCCGGCAGTTGCACGCACCATCCGTGTTGATGACTTTTGGTTTGTGAAAAAACAGGTGTGTTATGCGGTGGCTTCGGTAATTGTTATTTTTACGCTGTCTATGTTGAAGTTGCGGGCTATTCGGCAAATTTCAATATTCGGTTTTTTTGTGATTTGCTGTTTGTTGGTTATGACACTGTTCTTTGGGGCTGAAGTCAAAGGTGCACGTCGTTGGATGAGTTTGTTCGGTGTTTCCATTCAGGCATCGGAATTTATGAAGCCGATTTTTATTATTGTTACGGCGTGGCTTTTGGATTGCGGTAAAAAATACGATTATTTTCCGGGAATGTGGATTTCTGTTTTGTTGTTTGGAATTGTGGCCGGATTACTGTTATTGCAACCGGATGTCGGTATGACATTGTTGGTAACATCGGTGTTCGGTTTACAACTGTTTTTAGCCGGATTACCGATGTTTATCGTTGTTTTGGGCGTGGTCTGCGGTATTGCCGGTTTGGTGTTGTTTTATTTTATTTATCCGCACTTTCACGCGCGTGTCGACCAATTTTTATACGGCAGCGATGAAACAAGCTATCAAATCAATAAAGCCCTACAGGCATTTCAGAATGGGAATTTGGTTGGTAAAGGTCCGGGAGAAGGAACGGTTAAACTCAATATTCCGGATGCGCATACCGATTTTGTGTTTGCGGTTGCCGGAGAAGAATACGGTTTGTGGCTGTGTTTGATTATTATTGCTTTGTTTGCGGCCATTATTATCCGGACTTTGAGAATATCGGTCAAAGAAAGCAATTTGTTTGTGATGTATGCCGAAGTCGGTTTGGCGGCCTCCATTGGTTTGCAGGCGTTTGTAAATATGGCGTCGTCACTGCATATTATTCCGACCAAAGGTATGACCTTACCGTTTATTTCTTACGGTGGTTCGTCGCTGTTGGCCAGTGCGATGGAAATCGGAATGCTGTTGGCAATAACACGGCAAAACGTAGCTTCAGAAGATAAGGATTTGAGATAAAATGACGGATAATTTGCCGAAAGTGCGCGGAACTTATAAATTTAACGAATTTCTTAATCGCTATACATGGCTCAATGTCGGCGGTCCGGCCGATGTGATGTTTTTTCCGGAAGATGAAGAAGATTTGTGTGATTTCTTGCGGCAAAGAAATCCGAATGATGCGTTGTTTGTGTTGGGCGGCGGTTCAAACTTGTTGGTGCGTGACGGCGGTATGGCCGGTGTGGTGGTCAAATTGGCAAGTGATGATTTCGCAAAATGGCACATTGAGGGTAATACGCTGTATTGTGGTGCCGGTCGATTGAATTTTTCACTCAAAAAAATCGTAGCGGAAAACGGTTTGGGTGGCTTGGAATTTTTGTGTTCGATTCCGGGGACACTCGGCGGCGCGGTGCGTGGTAATGCCGGTTGTTTCGGCTCCGAAGTGGCAAATGTTTTGCAAACGGCGCGAGTCGTTGACGGTTCCGGCGATATTTTTGAAGTCACAAATGCCGATTTGGGCTTTGAATATCGTCACAGCGCGTTTCCGGCGGATTGGATTGTTTTGGAGGTCGGGTTGCGGTTTGAAAAAACGGATACAGCGGAAGCAACACGCATAATTGCCCAAAATGACGAATACAGACGCACACATCAACCGCAAGGAATTAAAACCGCCGGTTCGACTTTCAAAAATCCGGAAGGCATGGCGGCGTGGCGGTTGATTAAAGAAGCAGGCGGCGATACTTTGGTGTTTGGCGGTGCAAAACTCTCGGCGCAACATTGTAATTTTTTGCATAATGAAGGAAAAAGTGCTGCCGATATTGAAAAGTTGTGTGCAGCCGTGAAAAAAGCCGTGCGCGAAAAATGCGGTGTCGAATTGGAACCAGAAGTAAAAACGGTCGGTCGGGAGTAAACAGACGTGGTTGTCGACAATAAAATATATGAAAAAATTATTTGGCCGTATCGTCTGGTCGGTAATTTGTTGCTGCTTGGATGTATTTGGGCGCTGACGCTCGGCGTGATTACAGTGCGTCATAATTTGGTCGGCAAACAAATTGATTCGCTGTTATCGGATATATATGCCAAAACGGCGGCAATCGGATGGGGACTCGAAGATGTGACGTTGGAAGGACGTAACCGGACTTCAATTCAGGCGGTGTTGGAGGCAACCGGATTAAAACGCGGCGATAATATCTTGGAAGTCGATTTGCGGCAAATTTGCGATAATGTGCAGATGTTGCCGTGGGTTAAAAAAGCTGTGGTAACGCGTCGCTATTTTCCGAATGTTATTCACATCAGTATTGTGGAAAAAACGGTAAAGTCTATATGGCAGTATAAAAACGAATTTTATCCGATAGATGAAGATGGTGAAATTATCGAAACCGAATATGTGCCGGAACATAATTTGTTGCAGATTATCGGTGAGGGGGCACCGGAGCATTTTAATGCGTTGCTTAATGTTGTGGAAAAAGATGAAGAGTTGTTTTCACGCTTAAAAGCGGCGAATTATATTTCAAATCGACGTTGGAATCTGATTTTTGATGATGTTGAAAACGGTATTACCGTCAAAATGCCGGAAGAAGATTTTGGAGCGGCGTGGAAAAAATTGGTAAAATTAAATCGGACACGCGGTATTCTTAAACGAAAATTAACTTTCATCGATTTAAGATTAAAAAATAAAGTTGTTGTGGGGTTATAATCACACCCGCAATAACGATTAAGCGCTTAAAATCTTTTTTATTAACAGAGGTACCGAAAGTGAATCATCAGACGATTGCCGCTTTGGATATCGGTTCATCTAAAGTGTGTTGCATAATTGCTCATGTGGGCAAAGAGAAAAAAATAGAAATAGCCGGTTACGGTTATAACGCATCTAACGGCATTAAAAACGGTGTCATTACCGATATAAACCAAGCGACGATTTCTGTGTGTAATGCCGTGGAGACCGCAGAACAGCGTGCTAACGAACGTATTAACAGCGTCATTTTGAATGTTTCCGGAGATAAAACCTCCGCTTATAATCGCAGTGCGTCTATTTCGCTTAAACGTAATCGGCCGATAGGTGAGGCAGATTTAAATAAGCTGATGGAAAAAGGACTGACGAAAATCAATGTCGGTAATAACGAGCTTATTCATTGTCTTTTGACTAATTATAAGGTCGACGGCGGTGATGATGTTAAAGACCCGAGAGATATTTACGGTGAAGAATTATCGGTTAATATTTTGCTCGGTATGTATCCGAGTTTAGTATATCGAAACTTGGTATCGGTAGTTGATGCGGCACGATTGCAGATTGATACAAAAGTGCTGACGGCATACGCGTCGGGAATCGCCTGCTTGGTGGAAGATGAACGTGAATACGGGGCAACGATTATTGATATCGGCGGTGGCACAACAAGTATTGCTACATTTAAGGGCGGATTTCCGGTGGCATTTTCAACAATTCCGGTCGGCGGAATCAATGTGACACGCGATATTACGATGGGACTGACAACTTCGTTTGAACACGCCGAAGATTTAAAAATCAGAAGCGGCTGTGCGTTTCAGGTCGGGTATGATGATAAGGAAATTATCAATGTTTATCCGCTCGGGGAAGAAGACGACAGCTCAATAAAACAGATGAAACGCTCTGATTTGAACAGTATTATTGTGCCGCGGGTGGAAGAAATGTTTGAGTTAATTGCCAACAAACTTGATGCGCACGGCTTACACAATCAGCCGAATCATCGCGTGGTTCTGACCGGCGGTTGCAGTCAGCTTGTCGGAATTCGTGAGGTGGCCAAGATGATTTTGGATAAGCAGGTGCGACTCGGCGGTCCGCGCAATATTCAAGGAGTTCCGGATAAGTTAAATAATAATCCGATTTTTTCGACGGCACTCGGTATGTTGCTGTTTGCGACAAATAATATTGAACGTAAACCGAAGCGTGTGGTCAATCATCCGATTGGTGAGAGCGGAAAATTTTCTAAGATATTTAATTGGATTAAGCAAAATTCTTAAAATTAGTAACCAAAACTTAATTTATTTGCGTTAAGTTTTAGGTATTGAATAATATAACCTTTGGGGAGAATGAAACAATGTCTATAAATTTGGGTGTAGCGGATACCGCGGTTTCGTATTTAAAACCTCGTATTGCTGTCATTGGCGTCGGCGGGGGAGGCGGCAATGCTGTTAATAATATGATTTCGCAAAATCTTGAAGGAGTCGATTTTATCGTGGCAAATACCGATGCACAGGCATTGGCGCATTCTTCAGCCAGCAAAAAAATTCAACTCGGACTTGAAATTACGCAGGGTTTAGGTGCAGGCGCCCGACCGGAAATCGGTCAAATGGCGGCTGAAGAAGCAAAAGAAAAAATTGCCGAGGCACTTGAAGGTGTCAATATGGTGTTTATTACTGCCGGTATGGGCGGCGGAACCGGTTCCGGCGCGGCACCGGTGGTGGCACATATTGCCAAAGAAAAAGGAATCCTGACCGTCGGCGTGGTGACCAAGCCGTTCAGCTTTGAGGGCAAAAAACGTATGGAAATTGCCGAAAAATCTTTGGGGAATTTTATCAAAGAAGTTGATAGTATTATCGTTATTCCGAATCAGAATTTGTTTAACGTCGCCAATGAAAATACAACGCTGTCCGAAGCATTTAAGTTAGCGGATAACGTGCTGTATTCCGGTGTTCGTTCCATTACGGATTTAATGATGATGCCGGGCTTGATTAACCTTGATTTTGCCGATGTTAAGAATATTATGGAAGATAAAGGAAAAGCCATTATGGGAACCGGCGAGGCCGAAGGTAAAGGGCGTGCACGCGAGGCGGCTCATCAGGCACTTTCAAATCCGCTTTTGGATGATTGTTCGTTGCAAGGTGCAAAAGGGGTGCTGATTAATATTACGGGAAGTCAGGATATTACGTTGCCGGAACTTGATGAAGCGGCGAATATTATTAAAGAAGAAGTCGGTGACGATGCGAATATTATTTTCGGTTCAAGCTATGATGATGCTCTTTCGGGCAAAATCCGCGTGTCAATTGTTGTAACCGGTATCAATGACGGTATTCAACGTGCGCCGGAACCGATTGTTGAGAAGAAACCGGAACCGTCATTGTTAGAACAAAGTTATAGTGTCAATTCGTTTGTACCGACAGTTGAGGCGCCGATAAATGATTTTTCATCGTCTGCCGATGACTTGCCGGATTCTCAAGAAGAAGACGATGTGTTTGAATTATCAAACGATTCGATGTTTAATGAACCGGATGAAGTCGAGGATTTACCGTTGCCGAACCGCACGAAAGAAGATACGTCACTTGACAGTGACTTTGCTTCTCTCGGTGCATCACACGAAATTCCGGATATGCCGCCGGCAACCGCTTTGTTCAATGCGATTATGAATAACGACAACAAAACCGAAGAAAACGAAAAAGCAGATATGGAATTTAGTTCGGCAGCTCCGAGTGATGATTTTTTTGCCAGCTCGCGTCCGCTTGAAAATCCTGATGTCAATGTAGAAGAACCGATTTTGTTTAATCATACGGACACCAGTATTTTTAAGGGATTAAATACACCGAAAACCGAGCCGGAAGAACAACAAGAACCGTTACTCGAACCGGAAGAAGAAAGCCGTTTGAGTTTTATGGATAAGGTTTTGGGTTTCCGCAGAAGAAATCACGAAGAACAAGAAAAACGCGAAAAGGCGTTTGCCAACGAGGGTAATCTTGCGGTAGAGCCGGAACTCTCAAGCGACGATTTGGATATTCCGTCATTCTTGCGTCGCAAATAATGCTTCATTAAGTTTGATGTTAGGCGCCGGCAGAAATGTCGGCGCTTTTGTATGTGCAATATTTAGTAGCAGTCATCGCCGTTAAAGGTATAGTCGGTCACAATGCCGTTGCTGATTGTAAAAGAGGTTTTGCAATAATAAAGCGGCGGCGGTGTCGGCAAGCCAAAGTTTTGTTGAGTCATCGCATCATAACTGATTTCACTCGAATATGGCTCAAAAACATTATCAACCGGCTGAGTTTCTGATGAATAATAGCTGACTTCTGCCGTGTTGTCGCCAAGCGGCAGAATTTGAGACGGTGTGCCCCAGTCTGCATAGAGCTCATTGACGCTTTTGCCGAGCCAGCCGCTCAGTTTTTGATTGTATGCGGCAGAAGAATAACTGACACCCTGACAGCCGGTAACAAAAAGCAGTCCGGCAACCCAAAAAATAAATTGGCGCATTGATTATTTCCTTATGCTTATATCTTTGTTTTGTTCGCTCATTTTGTTCAAACGTGCGAGATTCTCCGCCCGTATGGCTACGGTATAAGTATTCTCATTTTCGTCATTTTCAAGCTTTTCAATACGGGTATTTTGATGCAACCACGCCGCCGTTTTGCCGTCTGAAAGCGGAAAAGTCACACGACAGCGAATATGTGCGGCGGTTAGTTTTTGTTCAATTTGTTGCAATAATTTATCGCACCCTTTGCCGGTATAGGCGGAAGTCAATACACTGCTTGCACTCTCTTTTAGTTTGTTTTGCCAACTTTGATATTCTAAAGCATCGAGCAAATCGGCTTTATTCAGCACTTCAATGTAATTATCGGCGTATTGAATTTCTGACAAACCGAGGTTTTCCAAAACTTGTAAAACATCGGTGCGTTGTGCATTGGAATCCGAATTGGAAATATCTCGAACGTGCAGAATAATGTCGGCGTTGAGCACTTCTTCCAATGTGGCGCGAAAGGCCATAACCAATTCGTGCGGCAAATCAGAAATAAAACCGACGGTATCGGATAAAATCACTTCCATACCGCTCGGTAGCACGATTTTGCGCATTGTCGGGTCAAGCGTGGCAAACAGCATATCTGCCGCCATAACATTGCTTTGAGCCAAATAGTTGAACAAAGTGGATTTGCCGGCGTTTGTATAGCCGACCAACGCAACAATCGGGTAGGGAACTTTGCGTCGTGCGCCGCGCTGAATATCGCGTGTTTGACGCACTTTTTCCAAATCTTTTTTGATGCGCACGATTTTGTCGTCGATAATACGGCGGTCAAGCTCAATTTGTGTTTCACCCGGTCCGCCCAAAAAACCGGCACCGCCGCGTTGGCGTTCAAGGTGAGTCCAACTGCGCACCAAGCGCGAACGCTGATAAGTCAGATGTGCAAGTTCTACTTGCAATGTGCCTTCTTTGGTTTGAGCGCGTTCGCCGAAAATCTCTAAAATGAGCGCCGTGCGGTCAATGACTTTGAGCTTGAGTTCGCGCTCTAAATTGCGTTGCTGAATCGGGCTGAGGCGTGTATCTACCACCATCAGTTCAATTTCGTTTGCTTCAATAATCGGACGCACACGTTCGGTAAAGCCTTTGCTAAAAAACATTGCCGGTTTGAGTTCTTTGAGATTGACGATTTCGGCATACACAATATCGAGATTAATAGCGCGCGCCAGGCCTTTGGCTTCTTCTAAACGGCTTTCGGCAGACAAACTCTGTTTTTCGCTCGCAACAATCGGGCAAATCACACAGGTTTTGACAGAGGTATTTTGTTCGTATTCAATCACTATTCGTCGGCAATATCTATGGCAACACTCGGCATAATGGTTGATACGGCATGTTTATAAACAAGTTGTGTATGTCCGTCACGGCGCAACAGCAAGCTCTCTTCGTCTTGTGCCGTGATAATGCCCTGCAACTTAACGCCGTTAATCAAAAATACGGTAACGGAAACTTTTTCTTCTTTAATGTCATTTAAGAAATCACTTTGCACTTTATTCATTATTTTTATCCTTCTTCAAACGTATTTCTGATTCATACATAAATCTTTTGCAAGAAAAAATCCACGATAAATATGCTTTTTTACACGGAATATTTACGATTATGCGTTAAATTAAACGTATTGTTTCAACAAACAAAGGAGAAATGTTATGAAAAAAATTATCTTTACCGGCGGCGGTTCCGGCGGCCATGTGATACTGAATTTGGGTTTGATTCCTTTGTTTTTGCAAGACGGATGGGAGGTTGTATATATCGGCTCGAAAACCGGTATCGAAAATGAACTTATCGGTAAAATCGACGGCGTGAAATATTATGCGATTGCAACCGGTAAGCTACGGCGCTATTTTTCGTGGGAAAATTTTAAAGATGCGATGCGGGTGCCGCTCGGTGTGGCGCAGGCGTGGAATATTATCCGCAAAGAAAAGCCGAGTGTGATTTTTTCTAAGGGCGGATTTGTGTCGTTTCCGGTGGTGTTGGGCGGGTGGCTCAACGGTATTAAACCGATTTATATGCACGAATCCGATGTGACACCGGGGCTTGCCAACAAAATGTCATTGCCGTTTGTCAGCACTTTTTTTACGACTTTTGCCGATACGGTAGAATATGTGAATGATAAGAGCAAAGTGCGTTGTGTCGGACCGGTTTTGACCGACCGATTGAACAACGGTGATGCGGAAAAAGCACGCGATATGTGCAATTTTACGACCGATAAACCGGTGCTGATGTTTGTCGGCGGTTCGCTCGGGGCAAAAAGCATTAACAATGCGGTTATCAAAAATTTGGAAGCACTGCTTGAAAAGTATCAGATTATACATATTTGCGGCAAAGGACAAACAAGTTTGGCACGTTGCGAAGGGTATGCGCCGTTTGAGTTTGTGGATAAAGAATTTAAGGATTTAATGACACTGGCTGATGTGGTGGTGTCACGCTCCGGCTCCAATGCTATTTTTGAATTGCTGAGCCAAAAAAAGCCGATGCTGTTGGTGCCGCTACCGTCAACATCAAGCCGCGGCGAGCAGTCACTTAATGCAAAATCGTTTCAAAGACAGGGCTTTGCCGAAGTTCTGAGTGATGATAAAGTAGAAAGCGAATTGATGGCGGCGGTTGATAATTTGTTTGAATATCGTCAAGAGTATGTTGCAAATATGCAAAACGCCGAGTGGCAACGGACTTCTAATCAAGAAATTTTCGAGATAATCAAAAATGACACGCAAATATAAGAATATTGTTTTTTTAACCGGTGCCGGCATATCGGCCGAATCCGGACTTTCGACTTTCAGAAGTGAAGACGGCTTATGGAACAAGCATCGGGTGGAAGATGTGGCAACCATCGAGGCATTTTATCGCAATCCGGACTATGTGCACGAATTTTATAACGAAATGCGGCCGGAATTTCTTGCGGCACAGCCGAATCCGGCACACAAGGCCATTACGACATTGCAGCAAAAATATCCGGCAAAAATCAGCGTGGTGACACAAAATGTCGATACGTTGCACGAAAAAGCCGGAAATCAAAACGTGTATCATATCCACGGGCAGATTAATCAAATTGTGTGCTTAAATTGCGGACACGTTTTTGAAACGTGGGGAGAAGTCAGCTCGGAAGATGTGTGCGAACAATGCGGGGCGCACGCCATGCTCAAGCCGAATATCGTGTTTTTCGGCGAGGGTTTGCTTTGTATGGACGAGGTTGACCGGTTGTTACAAACGTGTGATTTGTTTATTTCGGTCGGCACGTCGGGGGTAGTTTATCCGGCGGCGGGGTTTGTGCAAATTGCCAAGATGTTCGGTGCCGACACTTATGAGTTTAATATGGAAAAAACATCAAACAATCGGCTGTTTGATGAGCATATTTACGGTCCGGCCGGCACAACTCTGCCGGAGTTTGTGAAAAAAATGCTTGAAGAAGAATAGTTTGATTTTTTTTATTCTAAACTTGAGAATTTTTAATACGTTACAAAGCACGGTAGTTTTACGATAAACCAAATAATCTTTTTCAGCGACATTGTTATTTTCCTTCGATAACTTCTTTAATTTGTTCATTCCGAGCATCTAAACGATTCATTATATTGCGGTAGAAGGTCCACCAATTATCCGCCGTAGGAAGTGCATCATCTTTATTAAAATCCCAATTATCTAATGGTTGATTATCAAATAAGTTCAACACTTGACCAGTTTCATTCACCCAATTATGTTTATCATCATAGCTTTCATCCAAACAGAAAAATTTTGCATAATTTTGGAAAGTCCCGAACATTTTGAAAAATTCTTTGTCTTCTTTAGATATTCCGAATAGAGGATTGGCATCACTTCTATAAAAATCGTCATATTGATATGCCCTCCTGATGCACTCAAGAGTTAAATCAAAACGATCACGTATTGGTGATCTGGCCCGTTTCACATTGATGGAATTATAAGTGCGAGGAAAAACAATAAAACCACCGATAGTATTCGCATACTGCAAATAATACCAAATAAATGTTTTATATAGAGAAAATTTATTATTAAAACATCTATCATTCTCTTTCACTTTTAAGGTGGCTAATCTATTTTTTAATTGGCTTATTTCTTTTGATAGATTATCCTTATCATCTTGTATTTCTAACATTAATGTTTTCATACGTTTCCAGTGCCAATAAATACTGATAAAAGAATCGCTAGATAATTCAATTTTTTTATCACTAAGGTATAAATATTTTCCTTCATATATATCAACATCAGGTATATCAATATTGTTTTTCTTAAATCTTTCTCTCTGTAATGTCCATAACTTTCCATGAAATTCGTATAATCTTAAACTGTTGGCATCAACATCTGGCAAACCTTTTTGGGCACTGTAAATTCCAGAAAAATCTTCATTTTTCCATTGTGCTAAATTAAACCAAAAATTTGTACAATCATCGGCAAAACATTCTTTAATATCTAATTTTTTGATCTTATCAATAGTTATCTTTCCCATAATATTTTCTCCATAGTTCATTACTCAAATCCTATTTCAATATTTTTTGCTTGTCAACGCAGTTATTAAATCGCGAGCAATATTAACAACATTCCAACCGGCCGAGCGAAAACCATAAGTTTCTTTCAGTGGCTGCGGATTATCCAGAACCACCAACAAGGCATAAATTTTATCGCCCATTACAAAATGCCCTAAAAATGTGGTCATCACTTCTTCGGTTTGATTTTTAGGTGTTGTTGCTGTCAAACCGGAAATTTCAACATCTTGCATATTTACTTTCTTTGCTTCACCGGAAAGTACGTTTTGCCGCAAAAAGTACCGCACATCCGCATCATTTCTTATTTTTTCAACATATTTTCGCAAAAGTTGCTCGGTAGAAATTTGTTCGTTTATACCTATTTTTGCAAAATCCGGTTGATATTCTTGTTGCAAATTAAAGTTAACAACTTGTTTATCCGTTATTTTATCTTTTTGCATATCATACAACAAATACGCCCCGCCGTCTGCTCTATAGTGTTTAACGTTTTGTTCTAATAATTGTTTATTTGGATTACATCCGATAAGAAACATCGTTAGAATATATAAAATTGCCTTTTTCATCAAATTATCCCTTTTTCCTCTTTAAACAGCCCCAACTGTGTAGCAGACGGTTTGTTTTTCTGTCGCGCCAGAAAGGCCGCCACCGCCGATTGAACCATTTTGTCTTCCGTATCAACTTTGGCTCCATAGGCTAACAGAAGGTCAATTATTTTACCTTTGGCTTTATATTTTACGGCACAACTTAACGGAGTTTCGCCATAGTTATTTTTTGCATTAACATTAACACCGGCCTCAAGCAATATTTTTATATTTTCCAAATATCCAGGAAATACTGCAGAAATCAGAGGTGTATCTCCAAATTCGTTTTTGGCATTGATAGTCTTATAAGCACCTTTTTCAAGCAAAAATTTTAGGACTTCGGGGTTTTTATTATAAACTGCATAATGCAATGGAAAATCTTTTCCTAACGTTTTGCTCTTGGCATTTATATCGCCGCCTAATTTTAACATATATTTTAAGATATATAAATTTTTATTCACTGCGGCAAAGCACAAAGCATCTTGCACATCAAAATCAGCACCCAATCGTATAATTGTTTTAATAACTTCCAAACTGGGGTTGCTCAAACATGCCGATTGAAAAGCAGAAAGAAAAACGTTATATTCATTAATATCAGATCCCAATTCTACCAATTTTTTAATAATATCCGGATTGGCATTATGAAACGCAGCATAGTTTACCGGACTATATTCGCACATATCCAATGCATCTATCTTAGCCCCGTGCTTTACCAATATTTCAATCATTTCAGTTTTTTTGCTATATTTTGCCGCAAAATGTAAAGGTGTTGCATAGTCATGTTTTTCAATTTTTCTATTAACATCAGCGCCTTTATTAATACAAAATTCAACCCCGTCTATGCTATCGGCACGAATTGCATAATCTAAAGCAGTCCATCCTTTTTCGTCCGGTTTATTTATATCTGCACCGTTTTTCAGCTTTTCTTTCCATCCGGCTATATCAAATTTTATTTTGCTCATTTTTTAGTCCTTTAATCATTTATATACGTATCATAATACGCATATACGACAAATATTGTCAGATAACATGTTTGTCTGATTACTGTTCGAAATTGTTATCTTTTCATTATTGCGCATAAAAAGCGCATATCCCATGGAATTTCCGTTTGATTTTGTTGTTCTTTGATTAAGTGGAGAATTTTTTGCTGCACCCCAAAAAAAACACCTCCCGAATTTCGGGAGGTGTTCATCTTATCAGCTGATTATATCTTAAGCCGCTTTAGACTTTTTGCCTGTCTTTTTGGCTTTGGTATCCGCAGAATCATCAAAGTCATACAACTCGGCTACCGTTACTTCGGTATCGGTAACTTTTGCCTTGCTGATGATGTAGTCAATGATTTTTTCTTCAAATGCCGGCGCACGCAAGGCCTCAACCGCTTCTTTGTTGCGAACATAGTAATCAAACACCATTTTTTCCTGTCCCGGATATTTCTTGGCTTCGTTCATAATCGCTTTGTTAATATCATCGGCGGTCAGGGTGATGTTTTCTTTGTTACTGACTTCTGAAAGCAATAAACCGAGTTTTACACGGCGCAAGGCAATATCTTTATATTCTGCCAAAATGTCTTTTTCATCACGATTTTTATCCGATTCATCCAATTGATTGTTGGCTTTGGCATTTTGATATTGCTTTTCGATTGCCTCGTATTCGGCATCAACCAATTTTTGCGGAATTTCAAACTTATATTCTTTGTCAAGCGCATCAAGCAATTCGCGTTTCAATTTGAGGTGCGAAGCCATTTCATAATCTTCGGCAATACGTTTTTCGATGTTTGTTTTTAAATCAGCCAAATCTTTGGCACCGACCGATTTGGCAAAATCATCATTGATTTCAACCGGTGTATATTCACGCAATTCTTTAATCGTGGTCACAAACAATGCCTCTTTGCCGGCTAAATCTTTGGCGTGATAGTTTTCAGGGAATGAAGTTTTGACATTAACCGTTTCACCGGCCTTATGACCGATGAGTTGGTCTTCATAGCCCGGAATAAACGAGTTGGAACCGAGTTCTAACGGATAATCGTTGCCTTTACCGCCGTTAAATTCAACACCGTCAATCGAGCCGACAAAATCAATCACAACAACATCGCCTTTTTGAGCGGTGCGGTCTTGTTCCACCTTATTGGTGTTGCGACGCATCGAGGCCATTTGTTGAATAGCTTTTTCAACGTCTTCAGCCGGAACTTTTGCCATATATTTTTTGAGTGAAAGTTTAGAAAAATCGCCTAAATCGATTTCCGGTAAAACTTCTGCTTCCATTGTAAATTCAATATCTTTACCGTCTTCAAACTTATCGAGTTTAATATCCGGATAGACAGCCGGCCGCAGTTTGTTTTCGTTAATGACATTGTTGACTGCATCGCGCACCATATCGTCAAGAACTTCACCCAAAACCGACGGACGGTATTTCTTTTCAATCATCGCTTTCGGCGCCTTACCGGCACGAAATCCAGGCATTTTAATATCTTTGATGACTTCATCCAACTTTTTATCGACAGCGGCGGCAAAATCGGCAGCTTCGATGGTAATGTTGTATTTTTTGGTTAAACCATTTGATTTTTCTTCTTTTACCTTCATTTTTTTTTCTCTAAAAATTATGTTAAACCGTTGAATTGGTGCGGATAAAGAGACTTGAACTCTTACGCCTTGCGGCACCAGAACCTAAATCTGGCGTGTCTGCCAATTCCACCATATCCGCAAAAATCCCATATTTCGGCGCAAGTAAAGCATATTTATAACGATAAATCAAGCAAAAAACACGGTATTACACATAAAATCTCTTGCAAATTCGGAATTTTCAGCTATAAAAATGGCAATTTAACATAAAACAAGAGGATAATATGGTCGAAAAAATCAATCCGCGCAAGACTTTTGCGATTATTTCACACCCTGATGCCGGTAAAACCACGCTTACCGAAAAATTGCTGCTGTTCGGCGGTGCGATTCAGCAGGCCGGTGCGGTAAAAGCACGCGGCGAAAATCGCAAGGCGCACTCTGACTGGATGAAGGTGGAACAGGAACGCGGTATTTCCGTGGCGTCATCGGTAATGAATTTCGAATACGACAATATCACATTCAATTTGTTGGATACGCCGGGGCACGAAGACTTTTCCGAAGATACTTATCGCGTGCTGACCGCAGTTGATTCGTCTGTAATGGTGCTCGATTCTGCCAAAGGTATCGAGGCACAGACCAAAAAGCTGTTTGAAGTTTGCCGTTTGCGTAACATTCCGATTATGACGTTTATCAACAAGCTCGATCGGGAGGGGTTAGACCCGTTTGAACTTCTTGACGATATTGAAAATACGTTGGCGCTGGAAGTGACGCCGGCGAGTTGGCCGATTGGCAGCGGCAAAGATTTTTTAGGTTGTTATGATTTAATCAATGACCGGCTGATTTTGATGAATAAAACCGGCGATAAATCACAAATTAACGATACCATTGAAACTTGCAACGGCTTAGATGACGAAAAGCTCGATAAACTGCTGCCGGCGCACGCCGTGGCTAAACTGCGTGAAGATGTGGCAATGGTGCGTGAGTTGTGTCCGGCGTTCAATAAAGAAGAATATCTGGCTGGTTCGCAAACACCGGTGTTTTTCGGCAGTGCCATCAATAATTTCGGCGTGCGCGAGGTGTTGCAAGGGTTGTGTGCGTTTGCGCCGACACCGCGTCCGCAGTCGAGTGTTGAGCGTATTGTGTGTGCCGATGAACCGAAAGTGACCGGTTTTGTTTTTAAAATTCAGGCCAATATGGACCCGAAACATCGCGACCGAATCGCCTTTATGCGTATTTGTTCGGGACATTTCAAACGCGGTATGAGTCTATTGCAAATCCGCACCGGTAAAGAAGTTAAAATTGCCACGCCGGTAATGTTTTTGGCGCAAGAGCGCGAACTGACCGAAGATGCGTATGCCGGCGATATTATCGGTATTCCGAATCACGGACAGCTCAGAATCGGTGACACGTTGACCGAAGGCGAAAAAATTCATTATACCGGTATTCCGAGTTTTGCTCCGGAATTACTGCAATCGGTGCACGCCAAAGACCCGCTGAAATCCAAACACTTGGCAAACGCTTTGCAGCAAATTGCCGAGGAGGGCGGTGCCAGTATTTTTAAGCCGATGTCGGGAGCGGAATATATTGTCGGTGTGGTCGGCGTGTTGCAATTTGAGGTTATTGCCGACCGGTTGCGCACAGAGTTCAATGTTGACGCGGTGTTTGAACCGACGCAATATTGGACGGCACGTTGGATAAGTTGCGACGATAAAGAAGTTTTGGAAAAGTTTTATCGCACAAATATGTTGAATTTGGCTGAAGATTATGACGGTTCTAAAGTGTTTTTGGCGCGTAACGCGTGGCATTTAGGTAAAGTCGGCGAAGATTTTCCGAAAATCGTGTTGCATAAAACGCGCGAACAAAGTTTTTAAGCGAATAACGCAAGACAACGGTTGCATTTTATAAAAATCAGCATATAGTAGGAAGTAATTGTTGAACAATTATGAGGATATACCGATGAAGTTCGTGTTGTTTTTAATAAAGACATTATCGCTGATTTTGTGCGCAAGTCTGCTTGGAGCGTATTTGTTTTATACATTTTTGGCCAAAGATAAAAGCGAGTTTATGGCAAACGGGGCGTTGCTTTTGTTTGTGCTTTCAATGGTTATAACGTCTTTGACGGTTATGCTGACCGAAAATAAAGTGAAGTCCAATTCTAACGGCAACGCCGGTCTTGATGCGTATATTGCCGATTTGCGTAAGGAAGAAAAAAATACGGCAAAACAAATTCAGAGCGCGTTGCCGAAAGATTTGGTGCCGATGCTTGAAAAATTTGTGGCATCGCTCGGCGAAAATAAGGACGGTATTGAGCGTATTGTTCTTGACAGTAAAACAGCTTTCAGTTCGGCGCTTTCCGAAAATAAAAATGCGATTACCGGTATTCTCGGTGACAATCAGACCGCTATCAACAACACGCTTTCCGAAAATATTCGTATGCTTGAAGCGCGTATGGCCGATAAACAAGATACATTGATGGCAAAACTTGAAAATTTGTTGGAACAAACTTCTAATCTTTCGGCAAAAACCTTGCCGCCGCTTAATTTGGCACTTGAAAATATCAACACACGCTTAGATGATTTGGAAAATAAAATTGTCAGCAGTCGTGTGAATTATGCGGATATTGCAAATGAGCCAATTCAAGCACCGGCAGTTACGGAAAACTTAAGCGATGCGCCGAATATTGATTTGTCGGCGGAGACAACGGCGCCGAGTGCGGACTTTGCGTCTGCGCCGGAACTGACGGCAGATACGCCGAGCTACGACTTTACGGACTTAAGCGATGCGCCGAGTATTGATTTGTCGGCGGAAACAACGGCGCCGAGTGCGGACTTTGCGTCTGTGCCGGAACTGATGGCAGATACGCCGAGCTACGACTTTACGGACTTAAGCGATGCGCCGAGTATTGATTTGTCGGCGGAAACAACGGCGCCGAGTGCGGACTTTGCGTCTGTGCCGGAACTGACGGCAGATACGCCGAGCTACGACTTTACGAACTTAAGCGATGCGCCGAGTATTGATTTGTCGGCGGAATTGTCAGTGGAAGATGTTATGAACACGGTTGCTGAAAATTCTGATAATACCAATAATTATGATAAATTCAGTAATGAATTGTCAGATTTGGCGGATTTGGAAATTATGCAAGAGCCGGTTGCACCGACAGCAGAACCGA
>CAMAJR010000032.1 GCA_945835885.1 uncultured Alphaproteobacteria bacterium | reverse complement strand
ATACAAAGTATGAAGTTAAAATTTTTACATCCGGTAAATAGGATATTTTCTATTTTACCTAACCGAAAATCTGTCCGGGGAGTTTTTCCTTCTTTTTAGGTGGGAATTGTTTATCAAATTCTTCTGCCATCGCTTCATCTACCATATAGCCGCTTGGCGGAGTATATTCGCCGGTAATGCCGTTCAAATAGCCTGTAATTAACTCTTTGCACAAGAAAAATGAGGCATCGGCACCCTCCGGCAAATCATGATATCTGATACCAAACTCAGAAGCATAGGTAAAACCGCTTTTAGAGTAAAAATCAATATTTCCTTCAAAGCACATTGCACCAAAACCCATTTCTTTGGCGCGTTCCAATGTGTAATCTAAGAGCATTTTGCCGTAACCGTGACGTTTGAGCTCCGGCGTGATACAAATCGGTCCCATCGCGAGCACCGGAATTTCACGCCCGTCATCGGCTTTGATATGTGCACGCATAAAAATATTTTGCCCGATGATTTTTCCGTCTTTTTCCATCACATAATCGAGCTCTTTTACAAAATCCGGATTACCCCGTAATTCGTGTAACACAAAATGTTCTAAACAACCGGGGCGATAGACATTCCAAAATGACTCGCGCACCATGTTTTCAACAAACCTATAATCTTCCGGTTCTTCCAAACGAAATGTAATATTTTCTGCCATAATTATCTCCTTAAATTTATTTACATTTATAGCAGATATTTTATAATGTCCAGTATTTTAGTCCGGTCGGCTGTTTTTATTTATGTTTGATTACTTGCAATAGCCTTCACACCCCTGTTTTGACAATTCCTTTGCCGAATTTGGCTTCAAGTTCGTCAATCAAATGTGAGAGTTTGTCGTCATGCGGTTTTACTTCCTCAAAAAGCGATTGTTGCACTTCGCCATAGGTCAGATTTTTGAGCGTTACGCCGGTTGAGCGGTAAATTAAATTCGGCCGGTACAACTGTTTTAAGAGCGTTGCGGCGGTCATGCGTACTTCTTGGTCGCCGTTGGTCGGGTTCGGCAGTTTCGCCTCGATGGCGAGATATTTGAAGTCTTTAGTGCGGAGCATAACTTCCACCCCTTGGCAAAATCCGTTCCACCGCCGTAACTTCTGACAAGCCTCGTGAACGTGGCTGTTGAGCGCATGTTCCAGGTATTCCAAACTTTGCGTAAAATCCTCAAAACTGCGGGTAACCTGTATGCTCTGCGGTGCGGTGGGCTCGTTATTCACCAAAGATGTCGCAATACCGGTCAGCTCACTTTTAAGGTTCAATCCGTTAATCCCGAAGGCTTTTCGTATCCAGCCGTTTTCTTTATCCACAAAATCCTTAATCGTGAAAATCCCGCTGAACTTCATGTGCTCGCTGTTTTTGCGCCCGATACCACTGACGTCCTCAATCGGCATATCGCCGACAATATCCAAGATTTTATCCGGCGGAATAACAAATATCCCGTTGTTACTCTTGGCTTTATCCGAAGCAAGTTTTGCCAACGTTTTAGACGTTCCCAACCCGATGGAAACGGGAATACCGACCTTATCCCACACCATTTGCCGGATATTTTTGATGATGTCGGTATAAGTCGAGTGGTAAACCTTGTTGAGGCTGGTTAAATCAATAAACGCCTCATCAACCGAGGTTACTTCCACATCCGGACTGAACGTCTTGATGGTGTCCATCACAACTTTTGAAATCTCGGTATAGCGGTGGTGGCGCGCCGGAATACAAGTCGCGGTCGGAAAGTTCGGCTTAACCTGAAAATATGGCTGTCCCATTTTAATCCCGAGTGCCTTGGCTTCCTTTGAGCGCGATACAATAATGCCTTTTGAACCGCCGCCGGTCATCACGCACACCGGCTTTCCTTGCAAATCAGGATTATCCTTCCGTTCGCAAGAAACGAAAAAGCAGTCACAATCAACCAATGCTATAACATGCTGGCGCATTTTACCTCTTTAATGTTCTAATTCTGTTCTATTATTAATGCGGAAATTTTGGAGAGTCAACAACATTCAGCGAGTTAAGCTCTTAAAAACATCCGGCTTGTAAACAAAATTTTGCTATTCGAATATCGGTTAATCTTCCGGTATTTCCAAACGAAATGTAATATTTTCTGCCATATTATATTATCCGATTATTTATCCAACGCACCGCTACACCGTTTATCGGGCAAATCACATTAGCAAAGTGGCTCAAAACCGGACAAATAGAACAAGTGATTGCCGGCGGCGAAAATTATGACGGCTCCCGTGTTTTGAAATACGAATGTGAAAAATCGCTTTATGAAGAATGCAAATCAAATAATGTGATGTTTTGTTTTATAGAAACAGGCACAAAATTTGAAAAAGACGGCAAAATCTATACAATACCGAGCAAAAGATTACAAAGCGAACAGGCATATAAATCCGGTTTACAGTTTGCGGGAAAACCGATTCAATGGAATTTATATAATCCGCAAACGCAACAATATGTGTTTGCATATACCGGCATAAACGCCTATTATCTGAAAGCGGCAAGCAATTATCATTGACAAGAAAGCGTTTTGTTTATTGGCAAGGCCAACCGATTAAACGCGATAGTGATGATTATGCAAACATTGTTGAGGAGCTTTATATTTCGGCCGCACAAAATCCCCTCTTTCGACAAGCGCTGAAAAATGCCGACCGTCCTCTTATTCACTCCATCAGCAACACCAACAATAAAGAAACCGTGTTGACACGCGAAGAATATGAATTTGAAATTAACTGTTTATCGGCGTTTTTAAAAGAATACGATAAACAGTGACGATTTTAAACCAAAATCGAACCGATAAACTGACATCCCTAATCTATCGGCGCAACCGTGATTGTAACTGCCGACATACGTCCCATATCATCAACCGCCTTAATTTCGGAAACACCGAGCGGCGGTGTTATTTCAAGAACATCATTTACTTTAACTTCTTTTATTAATATATTGTTTATAAACCAATATATTAATTTAACATCAGCATCGGTTATGGCCTTTAAGGCAATTTTTTCCTGTTTTAATTTTTTTGAACGAACCAAAAAATGACTATTATTTGCCGGTGTAACAATTTGAGGTATTTTTCCTGTTGTTTCCGTGCTTGTTACGGCACAATTTTCTTTAAACTCCGGCGGACGACGAATCCCGATACCGGCGTTTGCATACGCTTGTAAAACGTCAGACGGCCAAAAATTATAACGGCGCATAACTGTTGTCGGCGGCAAATGTCTGCATGCACGCAATCCGGTAGCGACATCTATCGGTATCAGACGCGACACGTTTGATACCTTAATATTTGTTACTCCCGGTATAAATTGTGTTTCCGTTACATTTTCACAACCGTCAACGGCAATATCGCCGGTATCTTGACACACGGTCACCGTGGCTAAATTCAAAGGTATATGTTTTTTTAAATGTGTCGGAATATTATTTTGCCGCGCCAAACGACGCACTAAGCGAAAAAACAACGGTGCCGCCGCCTCTCGCCCGACAAACGCATTATTCGGCGTTCCGTCAAAATTTCCGACCCAAACCGCCACAACAAACCGACCGACCACGCCTATACTCCACGCATCTTTAAAACCATACGATGTTCCGGTTTTCCATGCCACCGGATATTTTTGCTTATATGCCGTAAAGCCGGTTGTCACATCATCGATTGCCTTATTTTCTGTCAACATAGATAGTGTTAAAAACGCCGCTTCCGGTGATATTAATTGTTTATTTTTAAGTTCTGCATCGGTTGTCAGGCGAATATTGGCAAAACGCCCGTTGTTATAAAGCATCGCATACATCGCCGTCAAATTTTCAAGTGAAACCTCCGTGCCGCCGAGCGCCATCGCCAATCCGTAAAATTCCGGAGATTTTAATTTTTGCACACCGCATTTTTCTAAAAGCCGATACATATTTTCCTCTCCGACACGCAATAGCAAATCCACCGCCGGAATGTTACGACTGTGTATCAACGCTTGTGTTGCGTTGACAAGACCATAAAACGAGCGATCAAAGTTCTCCGGCGTATAAAGACCGTAATTTTTCGGCACATCTTTTAGCATCGTTTTGGGGTGAATAATCCCTTGTTCAAGCGCTAAGCTGTAAATAAACGGTTTCAATGCCGAACCGGGCGAGCGTAATGCGGTAATACCGTCAACCTGTCCTTCTATCGTTGCATCATTAAAATTATTGGAACCGATATAGGCAAGCGTTTCCATTGTTTCGGCATCTAAAATCAGCGCAGCAGCGTTATAAATCCCTTTTTGGCGTTGTTCACGCACATAGTTATGCAAAATTTCTTCTGTTTGATGTTGCATATCTAAGTCAAGAGTCGAGATAATTCGACCGTTGTGATGGGTTAAAATCCGCCTAATCAGATGCGGAGCTTCATTCGGTAAATGCACGCCGACCGCAAGCGGCAAATCTAAATATTCATTTTCTTTATGAATATATTTTTTGTGCCAAATTTCTTTTAAACGTTTGGTTGCGTGCTGATTATTCTGTCGCCCTTTTACCGATAACAATGATCTCTTTTCCGGATTCTGCGGTATTATGGTCAAGGCCAAAATCTGCGGCAAATTTAATTGTGACACCGGACGATTAAAATATATCCGAGCGGCAGCACCGATACCCTCGATATTGCCGCCGTAAGGTGCCAAATTGAAATAGGCCTCAAGAATCTGCTCTTTAGAATAGAACATTTCTATTTGAACAGCACGCAGCATTTGTTTAATCTTGCCTAAAATATTTGCAGAATCAATATGATATACCATTCTTGCCACTTGCATGGTCACGGTTGATGCCCCTCGCCTCCGACCGCCTTTCATCATTTGCCGTGCGGCTTTAATTACACTCAGCGGATTAACGCCGAAATGATAATAAAACCCTCGATCTTCATAAAGCAATAAGGCCTGCACCGTTTCCGGCGGAAGTTCATCGTATGGCACAAACAAACGATATTTATCGTCCATTGAAAGTGAGAGTTTCATTAATTTTCCGTTTCGGTCATAAACTGCCGACGAAAAGCCGTATTGCGCATATAAATCCGGTTTTGGCACACAGAGCCATAACAGAAATATTCCCGCCGCAACAAAAGCAAAAAAACACGCGCGCCGATAATGCCGAAAATTTTGTAATATGCCGTCTGTTTTATTCATCAACCGTCATCACAAAAGCATCCGAATTTGCACGCACCAACGGCTGATACAGAGCAGTTGCAAACACAGCCGGAACAGTCCAATTGCCGGCCGCCACAACTTTAACCTTGTAACTGACGGTTGCTGTATTTTGTCCGACATTTACATACGCAATCACCCTGTCTTCACGGATTTCGGCTGCATCTAACCAATCGCTCGCCGTAACACTGTTGCTTACCGTTTCAAAACAACCGGCCAATAAGTCAACAATCGCCACATCGGCATAACGCTCACGTTCAAAACCGCGATAGCTGATAACAACCGTCAACTCATCACCGATTTTGGCGGAAGTAACGCGTTGTCCGTTTTTATCGTAATACGCTTTCTCAATTTCCATACCTTCGGCTGTTGCTGCAATTTGTGCATCTCGCACAAAACCTTGCTGACTGACCGTATAATAAAACGGCTCATCTGAAGTGACTGTCAGATTTTTTGTTTCCGGCGTAAAATCAACTGTCGGGAACGGAGTCATTTGCGGCTTAAATGCTGAAAAACGAATGCCTTTATCGGCCTCCGATACATCAAGTGCATTAAAGGCCAATGTTGCCCAAGCCGCTGATTTTGTGGTAAAATTACCGTCTGAAACAGATTTTAACAGGCGTTCGATATCTTTTTTTGCGTTATCCTTAAAGATATCCGGAAAATGTTTTGCCGTCAAATAATCGTTGATTGCATCAAGCGCAGTATCCGAACCGTTTTCATAGCGTCCGGCCAAACTGTTTGCTCTGTTTTTATCTTGAAGCAATCCGTAACTTGCTGCCATAAACGAAGCGTTTAAGCTCTTTTTCCACGTTTTTGGATAATATTGCTTATAATATTCTTCCAAATTAAGCAAATAATTTGTGGTAACCCGTCCGTCAAGAGTCAACACATACGTTGCATACGCCGGAATAAAATCGTCGAGATTATCCGGTGCGCGCACCGCCTGTGCTTCGCAATAACCGAGCACCCGTTGCAACATACCGGCCGGCACATTAAAATTATGTTGCTGAGCCAAAACCAAAAAGTGCGCGGCATAAACAGAAGCATAAGCATCTGCCGTTGCGCCTTCTACATTCCATGCGCTGAAACCGCCGTTCAATGTTTGACGTTCATACAATTTGGTAACGGCATCATCATACAAAGCATAAACATCCGTATTTTCCAACAACTTAGGATATTTAAAAAACACTTCGACGGCCGGAAAAACTTTGCTGACGGTCTGTTCGGTGCAATAATGCGGAAACTTGTCGAGATATTTCAACAAACTTCCGGCCAAAACCATCGGTGAAACTGATGCCGAAAGTTGTTGCACCCGATATTCGGCATATAAATCTTCCGCTTTATCCAATTTATATTCCGCGCGCGCGTGTCCCATTTTAAATTTACTTTGATAAAGTGTTGCCGGTCGCACACCGATATTATACGGCATAACCGATTTTTTCCGTTCATCTTTGATGCTTTGCGCCGTGAACAGAATTTCTGCCGCACCCAAATTCTGTAATGTTTTAAAGCGAAAATACAACATTTTTTCACCGTTTTCTTTTATGGATACAGTCTGCGTTTTATCGCCGATTATTTCAAAGTCGGAACCACCATCGGCGCTAACCTTTACCTTGTAATCATTTCCTGAATTTTCTACCAAATTACCGACACTTAGTCCGATGACAAATTCATCATTCGGAACCACATTGAGCGGGCCGGACGGAACAAGAGCAAAATCACTGCGCGCTAAAACAGATTGGTCGGCACTGCCAAACCGATTTTCCGAAACAGCAACGGCTATTACTTTAATCTCACCGTTAAAGCTCTCCGGTACCGCATAACGATATGTTCCGCCTTTTCCGTCACTTTTAATGATTCCGCTCCAAAAAGCAACCGGTTTGGCATTTTTGCGTGCAAACGGATTAAGATTCTTTTCCAAAGCCAACGCCTCGTAGCTATCGTCACCGCCGTTTGCCTTCAAATGGCGTAAAATACGAATATCCGGCATAATCAAATCCATAATCTGCGTTGTCCAAACGCGTAACGCTTTTTTCTTCAAAAATTCAGCCAACGGGTTCGGTTGCGCATAACGTGCCACTTGTAAAATCCCCTGATTAACACCGTAAATCAAAATTTTTGCTTTTTCAGGCGTTTTATAATGCACAACCAATTCTTCGCCCGATTTAACTTTTGCCGGCACATTCAAATCAATTTGCAACAAACGCTTGTCATGGCTGATATTAAACGGAACCGCCGCATAGCTGAGTGCCGGCATATAAATTTCCGAAGATTGCGCATCGCGGAAAAAGGCCACATTAACATAGGCATTTCCTTCCACCGTATCCGGCAATGTAATTGTTTCGGTCACAGATGTTGTCGGTGCCTTAAACCACTTATAAGCATACACACTGTCACGTTCAATCGTAATCAATCCGTAACCGGTATAAGGCGCCGTAATTTGCATTTCAATTTTATCTCCGGCCGCATATTCATTATGGTTCAATTTTAATCCCAAACCGGCTTCACGGTCTATTGCATGCGTTAAATTTGCAGCGCCGGCAACATTATATTCTGCACTTGCCGCCACTGTTCCGTCGGCATTTTCTACCACCAACTTATATTCGCCCGGCTTATCGGTTTTTAATTCAATCGATGTTCCTTGATTTGTAATTTGCCAAGATTTATGCCAAACTTCAACCTCTTTCGGCACCATCTGATAACGATACAAACCGTTTTCTTGCTCGACCAAGCTTGAAATATAATCTTTGCGAACCAATTTAAGCATTAAGTCTTTGCGTTCGATTTTTTGCAGAGTGTTATCAATGGCGATAAATGATACACGTCGCTGTGCATCTTTATGAATATAACTTAAATCGCCGTCGGATTTCCACCCGATAAGGCATTCCGGTTCTGCCGTCAACACACCGAGAGAAGTTTTAACGCCGCGACCACCTCCGAGTTCCAAACCGTCAATATAAAGCCGCAAGCCATACGGACCGTCTTGAAACGATGAAATATCAATATCAAACACACCCTTCCCTGTTTCATCGGTTTTAATATCCGGTAACTCTTGCTCATACGACTGACGTTTTTGCGCGGCATTCGGTGTCATAAATACATAATCCGGAAATTCTTTGAAGCGGAAAATCGTCGGCGTCAAAGTATATTTTGCTTTGAGTGTGTGTGATGCTGCCGGATTACCGTATAGATTATGCAAATCCACCGCCGCTTTCAGATTTTTGTGTATAGTCCAGCCCTTGTCGGAAACACCTTCTATCGCTGCCTTTATTTTTAGCGTGTCCGGTAAAAACTCTTCCACCTTAAACGATAAATCGGCTATATAATGCTGTTGATTATTTCCTCCTTTAACATACAGCGTTAAGGTATATTGTCCGACCGGCGCCGTCGGTGTTAAATCTAACTTATATTCGGCAAAACCGACATCATCGGCTTGTAAATTCGACGTTGTAACCACATCGCCGTTCGGATTACGCACTTCAACCGACAAAGGCAATTTTTTCGGTGCATTCAAATCACTTTGCCGAACAATAATACCGAAATACGCCGTTTCACCCGGACGATAAATACCTCGGTCACTGAACATCGAGCTTTTCAACATATAATCGCCTTGTTTGAAATCGTATTCTCCGCCGATATCAAAGCGCGAAAAGTTCATATATCTGTCCGCACGACCAATCGGCAAAAACGAAACATCATTTCCTTTGGTCACCTTATACACTACCGGCTCTTTGTCATGTTTGAAACTTTCAAAATTCGGAATAAGCGCCATACCTTTGTCATTGGTTGTTGCCCGCAAAACAGACAGGCCGTTTTTGCCTAAAACTTCAACCGTTGCTTCAGCAACCGGCTCTTGTGTTGTAATGTCCGCCACAAACACATTATGGCTACCGTCGATATTTTCTTTGACGACAATACCCAAATCCGTAATAACAATTAAACGTTTGACAATATTGCTCGAATGTTCATCATCGGAATAACCAACCAATCGTAAAACAAAAATACCTTTTTTATCCTTAAAATATGTGTTCAAATCAAGCGATGAATAATTTGCCTCTGCCGGATTTTTTGAATTTATTCTCAATGTTTTTTCAAATACTTCTGAAATATTTTCTTCCGTAAAATCGTAATGTGTAAAAAACGGATGCGCAAAATCACCGCCGGTTTGAGTAACTAAGTGATTCATATTTTCAACATCAATGCGTGATACCGTCACATCAAGTTTGTTGACACCGCGCGAGAAGAACGCCACTTCGTGCGAACCGTTGCGCGCCAAAATCGCACCGTCGGTCATCATACCGACTTCAAGCGGATACGGACTGAGTTCGGCAGTCATTGTTACATCTTGCGCCAATTCATATCCTTCCGCCGATTGCAGATTTTGACGCACCACACCGATTAAGCATCCGAACGGTTTTGCCGTATTATATTGAAAAGCGTGTGTTTTCAATCCTTCATCAGCGCGCGAAACGTCTTTCAGCTCGAGTTGTTGCACACCCTCGATTGCGGCTGCATTCCCTTTATTTTTAGCTAAAAGCTCACGCGTATCGTCACAACTTTTCGACACAAAATATAAATCAAATTTATCTTTTAAATCAGCTGCGTTGACGGCTGTTGAAAAATTTACAAACATAACCTGTTCCGGACGGTTATTTTGTTGTTCGTTACGCACTATCATTGAGCGCACCGATTCAACCTTAAAGAATGATGATGTGCTCGGTATCTCGATTTTTGCCGTTATCGGGTCGGCAAGCGGGCGATTGTTATAGCCGTTTTCCACCGCAAACACGCTGATTTTCGCAAAATATGCCTCTTGCCCGAGCTTCAGCGGAGCCGAAATAATGTGTAATTGCGTTTTTTCTTCATTGAGTTTATAAGTAAAACCGTATTTGTCGCCCCCGAGTGTTTCAATTTTAACGCCATTTTCCACGCTCTCGGGATTAAGCGGATAATTAAATTCAAACGTAGCGGTCGCTGTTTTATTGTGCGCATCACGCGGATCTTCATAAAACTGAGAATTAGTCACTTTTCCCTTAAATTTTGGCGTTACAAAAGAAAAATCCGTATCTTTGACTTTTGCTTTCGGGCTGAAAATTGTTTTCGGCAATGTCACATAATATTTTGTATCCGGCAAAAAATCAATTTCCGGCGTAAAACTCAATGTTGTATTTTTAAACCATCGCCATTCACCGCGCACGGTCGGTTCGATTTTAATATCGGCATCGAGCGGGCGGTCAGACAAACTCGGTTTGGCAACGGGTTCACTGAATCGGACATACAGCGGACGTGGTTTGATATATGAGTCGGATACAACTTTTTCTACAATTTTTGCCGTTTGCGCCGTATCATTCCCGAATTGCCAATTATCGGCAATATAATACCATACGGCCGTTCCTGCCGTCAGCGCCGATACCGCAAATATCGTCACGACTTTTACCAACTTTCCGCCCAAGCTCATTTTTACCTCCGATAAATTTTTATTCAAAACAATATATGCTCTATCTTATTATTTACACGGGCAGAATACATTTTTTTTCTGATTTATACACAAATTCTTTTCGAAACAAATATCGACTGCAGACAAATATCCCCTCGTTTGAATCAACAAACAAGGGGATATTTGTATTTAAGCAAGTTCTTTAAGCTTGGCATCAGCGGCAAACTTATCTATGACGCGCTTGATAAAGCGGTCAATGGTTTTGCCTATAGCATAGTCGGCAGGCGCCGCTAAATTCACACGGCCGTCAATCACCAACTGCTCGGCTTTTTTCTTAGCTGTGCGCTGATACGGCTGAAACACCGAAACGCAATAGCCGCCCAAACGCTTAATCATAGACATACAAGGCACATCGGTATCGCCGTCGCCAAAGTAGACCATATGGTCAAACGGAACCGGACGCTCATCTTCAGACATTTTGCTGTTAATGGTGCGATTGTCGCAAACGTCCAAACAGCCCTTGTTGATGCGGAAGAGATATTGCGTCTTGTTAGTATAATTCACCACGCGTGCCGGCCAAACTGCCTCGCCGTAACCGTTATAAATAAAGCTTGAAGCATACATCTGCGCAAACTTATCGGCAATCGGGGTTCCTTCGGCAATTTCCTGTAAGCCCGACGAAATCAGATAGTGCGAAATATGAATGCCTCTTTTGGCGGCGTAGTCGTTGATGCGGTCAAACCATTCGAGCACACCGTTGAACAACTTGACATCACGTCCGCACTCCACAAAGTCCTCGCGGCGAAACGCAATTTTGCGCGCCTTGGCCTCGTCAAGCATGTGCTTCATATACATCAAATTGTTGTCTGCGGCGTATTCTTTGGTCATTGCATCAACTCTTGCCCAAAATTCGGCAGGTGTTACGCCCAATCTGCTCATAAAACCGTATTCTTGCATATTGCCGACTGCAAGTGTGCCGTCAAAATCGTAGCAAAATGCTACTTCAGTCATTTTCTTCTTCATAATATAACCAATATAATTTTATTTTGCGTTTATCATAACACGATTTTTTGCAAATGCAATACTTTTTGTCAAATTATGAACGGCATTTAAGTAAAATCAGCGGAATAGTCATTTCTTGCGGCGTATAACCGGCGTGATTGGCAATAAAAAACTTTGGCGCACGCGCACCGGTTGTGTAGTTCAGCGACCAATCACCATAACCGATGACCGCATAATCACCGAGCATTTTATCTATTTGCGGATGTTGCCTACCGTAGCCCAAAATGTGCGCTTGCAGCAATTCATCTTTGCGGAAAAGCACAAATTTATCGCCGTAATATTGTGTGAACAAACGCTCAAATTCGCCCTCTTTGCCGTCTTTAATCCAAAATGTGATAAAACGGGTTTCAATGGTCGGCGGGCGTTTAAAGGTTGCGCACAAATCCGAATGGTCGTTCAGCATTTTTTCCTCGGTATCAATCGCGCCGTGGTCAGCCGATATAATGACAAGTGTATTTTTTAACCGTGTTGCCATTTGTTCTATCCGATAATTTTCCCACGCGACCAATTCGGAAACTTGCGCTGCATTAACGCCGCAATTATGAATCGTATGGTCCGGCTCGGTCCAATACGCCGCAATAATCTTGCGTTTGTTATTTGCCGCCGTTACTTTTTCAATACGTTCGCAAATCTCATCAAAATTCTCTGCCCCGCCTTCTTCAAATGACGGAAAAATCTTATGATATTCCATATCGGGATTTTGCTTGATAATTTTTTCGTAAATACTTTCATATTTTAGTATTGTTTCTGCCGGATGCGGTGTTGTCAGCGGCTCGCCCGTATAAAAATCGACGTTGCGAAAGTTCTCGATAATACGGTCGTATTGCGAAAAGTAGTTCATCCAACCGAGCCAACCGGACGCTATCGGCGGCAAACCCGAATGATACGCAATCGTCGCGGCGGCGGTAGTCGGCGGAAAAATCGAAGAAATATCGGCAACGCGATGCCGGCGCAAAAACGCATCTTCCGGCAAATGCTTCTCTAAAATATTTTTGCCCAAACAATCCAAAATCAGCAGCACCACATTTTGATAGCCCTTTGCCAATTCCGCATCCAAAATCGGCAGCGATTTATATTCGCTCGCAACGCCGTAATGGTGCAAAAGCGAATTGCTCACTGCCAAAATACTGTTGTCAAAATCCACGCGTATGTCGTTTTTATTCATCGTTCTTGTCCTTGAAATATCTGTGATAAAATGCAAAACGGCGCCTTTAATCCGGTGCCGTCTGCTTTATTGAATCCCGCTTTTGTTATTACAGCGGCAACAACGGCGACCAAGCAGGGTCGGAGGCCTCTGCCGGCGTTGTCACACGACGTTCGTTATAACCCGTCAGGTCAATCGTGTATAAACGCACCGGCGAACCGCGGTCTTGACGTGAATACATAATCACACGACCGTTCGGCGACCAAGTCGGACCTTCTACCAAAAAGCCGTCGGCCAAAACGCGCTCACCCGAGCCGTCCGGCGCCATTACGCCAATATAAAATACACCGCCCGACATTTTAGTAAAGGCAATATAATCTCCGCGCGGCGACCATACCGGCGTGGCATAACGGCCGTTACCGTAGCTGATACGCTCGGCATCTCCGCCCGACGAACTCATCACATAAAGTTGCTGGTTTCCGCCTTTATCGGAGTTAAACACGATTTTCGAACCGTCCGGCGAATAGCTGGCCGACGTGGCAATCGCGTTATCAAACGTCAGTTGTTTAACCGCACGCGTTCTCAAGTTCATTTCAAAAATGTTGGTTTTACCCTTGTTGGCATAGCTCATCAATACCTTTGAACTGTCCGGCGACCATACCGGCGCAAACGTCATCCCCGGAAAGTTACCGAGTAATTCCTTACGATTGGTATTCAAATCCAACAAATAAACACGCGGATTGTTACCGACGTATTCCATATAAGTCACTTTTTGCATATTCGGCGAAAAGCGCGGCGTCAGCACCAAATTACGGCCGTCGGTCAAAAAGCGATGGTTTTCACCGTCTTGGTCCATAATCGCCAAACGTTTGACCTTACGCGGTGCCGTTCCGTTTTCAGAAACATAAACCACGCGGGTATTGAAATATCCCTTATCGCCGGTCAAACGCTCATAAATCGCATCAGCCACAACGTGGGCAATTCGGCGCCAATTATCGGTTGTTGACGTGAACGACTTGCCTAAAAGCTGTTTTTCCGCCACCGTATCCCATAAGCGGAAGTCAACCTGCAATTTGTTGTTCGGCAATTCGGTAATTTTACTTTGCACCAACGCTTCCGATTTAATCGCTTTCCAATCGATAAAATTCGGTTTTTGGTCAATAGAACTCAGCGTTTCGATATAGCTGTTTTCCGGTATAACCTTAAACAAACCGCTCCGATCTAAATCGGCACGGATAACTTCTTGAATTTTGTCGCCATAATTTTTACCGGCAATTTTCATAAAAATATTGGAGTTTGAGCCAATCATTTCCGGAATTGCAATCGGCATCGGCGCACGCGTGGCACCGCTGACGTTAATTTCCAATTCGGCACGGGCCGGCGTGCTGAACAACACCGCCAAAGCCGCCAATAAATATTTGATTTTCATCCTTTTACACCTCTTATAAACGTTTATTTTTTTTATAATACATATTGCTTTGAAAAAATAAAGTAAAAAAACAGGTTATAGACAGTATATTCCGTTTGACTTTTTTTACCTGTCGATTACACTCAAAAAAAACGGAGAACATAATGGATATAACAGAATTTAAAAATTCACTCAAAGATTATCAGGCACTACTCGGGTTTGATTACGGCTCAAAGCGCTTGGGAATTGCCGTATCCGATTTAATGCGCGGTATTGCGACATCGTATAAAATTCTCTATCGTTCGACGTGGGAAAAAGATGTGGCGGAAATCAAACGGATTATCACCGAAAAAGAAATCGGCGGCTTGGTCTACGGTCTGCCGTTGCAAATGGACGGTGCGGAAGGCGAGATTGCCAAAGAAGTGCGTGTCTTCGCCGCAAAAATGGCGCAAGAAATTGATTTGCCGTATATGTTTTGGGACGAACGCCTATCATCATCAGCGGTCGAACGCTTTTTAATTGATGAAGTCGATATGTCGCGCGCCAAACGCAAAAAAGTGTTAGACGCCTCTGCCGCCGCTTATATTTTGCAAGGCGCACTCGATGCGCTTAAATATAAAAAATAATGATTCTGTTAAACAACTTTATCGCAAGATGTATAAAGAATACGACTTTTCTCTCTGAACAAAGCGGAGAATAATAGCGATTGTTAACAATATTATCCAATAAAATAATTTATATTCAATACACTAAAATATTAAATTAAAGTAAAATATTCAATTTTAAAACAAAAATTAGAACACAACACTATAAAGTATGCTATCTTTCTTTGATGTCCCAATAAAGTTGTGCCTGTTCGCAACGCGGCTTGACTATCATATTGGCGTTGCCCTGCACTTTTTCAATGCGATAGGCACGTTGACATTCCCACGGCGTTATCGGATATTGTTTATCCCACACTTTGAGCAAGGACGCCATATTTTCACTAATGCGATAGCGCGGGTATGTATATTGCATATAAAGATAAGTGCGCGCGATAAAGCCCTTAATCTCATCTCGCGGCTCGACTTTGTTGCGCGAAATCGCCATACCGCCGCAAACACCGAATGTTGCCGATTTCGGATGCGTAAATTGCGTAAAATTAAAATGCGCCCGCAGATGATTCACCGCACCGATTACCGGATACAGATTATACATATCGGTATACATATAGCGGAACTCTTCACTCTCTTTTTCGGCACAAGCGCGGCCCTTAAACTTTTTCCCCTTTTTAGAAACGCAATTTTCGTGCCCGTCATACCATTCGTGAAATGTTTTGCCAAAGTTTTGCGCCGGCACAATATGTTCCCACTCTAAGCGGTTGGCTTTCATTTCGAGTTCTTCTTGCGATGTGTCATATACCGTAAAATCAACCTCTTTCAAGTCCGGAAGCACAAATCTGTCCGGCAAAACCAGCTTTTTGTTTTTGAAGAACTCGGCATCGCAATAAAGGGTGCGTCGATGCTCGTAATCATAATAGATTTTTTCGAGCATTTCTTTTTTAACGGCATAAAACGACTGACTGTGCCGATTGCCGAAATGCACAACTTGCGGCTCATTATCCATCACTATATGCGAAAACCAACCGGCATAACAAACCATCGGCACCACCGCCGCTATCGTCAACAAAAAGAGTGCTTTTTTCATATCCGTTCCTTTTTAGCTACACTTGGTTGCTTTTATCGTAAAATAAAAAAACAAAAAGTCAATCGGTGATTAAGCTTTATGCGTGCATAATTTTCCGCACGATATTTTTTATTTTCTTGACAAAATATACATATTATGGTAATTTAAAAGAAAATAAACAAAAACATCAGGAGCTGCAATAATGGCTGTCAAAAAAGAAAAGCTGACAAAAGAAGACATTGCTCTTGCCAAATCTAAAATTAAAGAGTTCACCCAAGGTAACGGCAAAATCCTTAAGCAATACGGCGGGTCTGCGATTTTAGGAGCTTTGGCAATGGTTGCCGATAAATTGTGCCGTGATGATGAAGGAAAATTTAAACCCGGATTTTTTTATACTTATCTGGCTTCAAATGTATTATCGGGTGCCAGCGCGGATATTTTGCAAAATCTTATAGATAAGCGCATCGTTACGATGGAAAATAATATTGCTAAAAATATGCATCATGAATTTAACAGCTTTTCCATTGCCGAACGCGAAGCGCGCAAACGCAATACAGAAGAAACTATGAATGATGTTAATGCGTTAAAAATCGGCGCTTCAGGATATTTGGGGGCTAAATGCGGATTATTGAACGGCAGTATAACATCCGCAACTTTAATCGGGGCTACTTTACTCAGCGGCGGACTTGCCAATTTGCCCATAATGGCCGGAGTTATTGTGGCATCAGGCCTAAATTCTTATCTCCTAAACCGTAAAATGAATGAGGAAAAAATTGCCCTAAAAAATCAAATACGTCAACAAAATTCTCTTTTTAGAGCGGTTGACCGACAACTCTATGTAGCAAGTTATAAATTAGAAACTTCTGATAAAGAGAACGTCGGAGAGAAAAAATTTGATGAACAAAGAAATGCTTATGAACAAAAATATCACGAACTTTTAAATATGTTCATTAAGTATGCAAAAATCGGAACTGCGGTCAAAGCGATGGTAATCGGCGGAGTGGTTGCTGCAACAATTGCCAGTCCGACAAATGCTTTGGTTGCGACCGGTGCCGCTTTTGGCATATATGCCGCCGTGAACAGATTTGTAAATTCTTGTTATTCACTTAAAGAACATATCGGAAACTTTGCGCATGCGTATAAAAACTTTAAACCGAAATTGAAAGTAAATTTCGGAAATGAGAAAATTAAAGAGAATTATAACACCATTGAATTGGATAATATTATCGTCAAAAAAAGAGATGACTTAAACCCGCTGCAAGCAAAAAATGAAATTTTATTTTCCGGAGAAGGACAAAAACTTCATATCGGACCCGGCATAACTTTTCTCAGTGGTGCCAGCGGTGCCGGTAAAAGCTCTTTGATAAATTTGCTGATGCATAGCAATAATATTGACGGCGGAAGCATAAAAATCGGCAGAATGTATGGTAAAGAAAAATTTATAGGAACCGATTATAATGATTTGGCTTTCGCGGAGCCGGCCAAAAAAATTGCACTTTCTATGCAAAAACCGGAGTTTATTGAAGTAACCGTTGACCAATATATCAGACTTTCCAATCCCGATGCACCGGAAGAATTTGTGCAACAAATTAAAGATTTGGTCGGTATTAAAAAAGGAAATGATAATGAATTTATTGATCCGGACAAAGTTATAACCGTTACGGGCAATAACATATCGGGCGGGCAAGCAAACCGATTAAACTTAGCCCAAGCTTTGATTAAAGATTCAACTATAATGATTTTAGACGAACCGACAGCCGGTGTTGATCCGACTATGGCCGAAAATATCGTGAATTATTTAAACGAAATTAAAGACAGCAAAACAATCATATATGTTACTCATAATCTTCCGGATACCGAAAAATTGCAGGCATACCAAGCGATTGATTTAGGAAAAGAACCCGGAGATAAGTATGCCAAAATCAGATTGTATGACGATTTGTTAGATGCGGATAAAAAAAGAGAATACTTAGAAGTTTTCAAAAACAGAAACTCCGGACGTTCTCCTTCTTCGCCGGTATTACCGGAATTACACGAGGAAGACATACATGCCAAAATAGATGACTTACGCACGACCATAAAGGAAAAGGAGAATAATACGGAGGGCAATACCAAAAATTCAAATTTAGTGAACGACAATACCAAAGCTTCCGGTTTAGTGAACAATTCAAACCGTCATGCCCATTTAGAAAAGTTTTTCAGCGGCTATGAACCGCATTGTTAATACAATCATCGCTCTATTGTTGAAATATGCGCAAAGAGTATGACGGTCATTCTGAGGAGCGTTCCCTTTTTCGTCATCCTGAGGAGCGTTTCCTTTTTTGTCATCCTGAGGAGGCGAATGCCGACGTGAGGATCTTCGCACGTCAGTGCGACTACAACATACGTTATCGGACTAAGCGTCCGAGGATTCTGACGTCAGCCGTCCCGGCTTCCTCAGA
>CAMAJR010000031.1 GCA_945835885.1 uncultured Alphaproteobacteria bacterium | reverse complement strand
ACTGACGTGCGAAGATCCTCACGTCGGCATTCGCCTCCTCAGGATGACAAAAAAGGGAACGCTCCTCAGGATGACCGTCTTATTCTTTGCGCATATTTCAACAAATTCGTTAAACAGAGCGTAAAATAATTATTTTTGCAAAATAAATGTGCACGGGCCGTCGTTAATAAGAGCTACTTTCATATCGGCCTGAAAGATTCCGGTTTGCACTTTTAAGCCGTGTTTACGCAGTTGCTCAACAAAATATTCATACAGCGGCTCGGCCTCTTGCGGCGCGGCGGCCGTATCAAACCCAGGGCGATTGCCGCGACTTAAATCCGCCGCCAACGTAAATTGCGACACCGCCAAAACTTCACCGCCGACATCTTGCAACGACAGATTCATCTTGTCATTTTCATCGGTAAATATCCGAAAATTCGTAACTTTTTTAGCCAAATAGTCGGCCTGAGCGGTTGTATCACCCTTTTCTACTCCGACAAACAGCAAATATCCGCCGCCGATTTGTGCCACAACTTTTTGCTCAACCGTCACCGATGCCGAGAGCACTTTTTGCACCAAAACCTTCATTGCTTACCCCTCATAAAACATATACGAAAACAAAATGGCCGCCGTAATACCGACAAAATCGGCAAACAATGCACAAGGAACCGCATGCCGTGTTTTGGCGATTTTGACCGCGCCGAAATAGAGAGCAATCACATAAAGCGTGGTTTCGGTCGAACCCTGCATCACCGACGACACAAATGCCGGAAAACTGTCGGCGCCGTAATTTTGCATTGTTTCTAACATCATCGCGCGCGCACCGTTGCCCGAAAGCGGCTTCATCAGCGCGGTCGGCAACGCCGGAATAAAGCCGGTATCAACCCCAAGCCAACCGAAAAACTTGCCAAAACACCAGACAACACCGTCAAGCACACCGGAATAGCGCAACACCGCAATCGCCGTCAGCATCGCCACCAAATACGGAATAATCTGCACCGCGATTTGAAAGCCCTCTTTGGCACCCTCGATAAATGTTTCATACAGATTAAGTTTTTTAACCAAACCTGCAAGTAAAAACAAAAAGATAAAGAATAAAATTAAAGCATTACCAAAAGTTTCGGAATATTGCAAACGGGCCTCAGGTGATAAATGCCAAAACAATGCGCACAACCCGCCGACCAGTCCGATTAAACCGAGCAAATATGCCAAAACCGTGCGATTGAAAATTTTGAGTTTTTGCACAAACGACACCGCCAAAAATCCGGCAATCGTCGAACACGAAGTTGCCAACAAAATCGGCACGAATACCGCACTCGGATTAGCCGAACCCTGTAAATGCCGATACATCAAAATAGAAATCGGCAACACCGTAATCGCCGACGCGTTAATCACAATAAACATAATCTCGGCATTTGAGGCCTCCTCTTTTTTTGTGTTATGCGCTTGCAACTGTTCCATCGCCTTTAACCCCATCGGCGTTGCGGCGTTATCCAGCCCCAAAATATTGGCCGCCATATTCATCACAATCGAGCCGATAGCCGGACTGTTTGCCGGCACATTCGGCATAATCACCTTAAACAGCGGTCTCAACGCCTTTGCAAGTATTTCGGTTAAACCGGATTTTTCGGCAATTTTTAACAAACCGAGCCATAAGCATAGCATACCGGTCAAATTGATTGCGAGTTCAAACGCATTTTTAGCCGCCGCAAACAACTGATTTGCCATTTCACTGAAAATTGCTGTATTTCCCATAAAAACGCACTGTCCGACCGCCGCCAAAAAGCTGACAACAAAAAACGCGGTCCATAGAATATTAAGCATTGTTCGAGTTCCCTTTGGTTTGCTTGTATTTCACACCATTTGATGCATCTATTTTACTTATTTTGCCGTCTTGCGCAAGTTTTTCCCTCTCCTTATCACAACATTTTTGCAAAATTTTATGCAAAATACTATTGACAAAATTATCAAAATACGATATAGTAAAGAAAATTAAGAAGAAAAACAATGGCTGAAAATGATATTAAAGTTCCATGTGATTTAGATAAAGATTCGGTTGAATTTTTAGAATCAAAACTCGGCTCAAAAATCAACCCGCATTTGGAAACAGAAAAAGACTACTATCAAGCAATTTTTTACTTTAAATGTTGCGCATTGCAAAAAGAAGCAGGAACTGAGAATCCATCAAATAAAAATTTTTCTGTGCGCGATTGTTTTTTCTCTAAAGAAAAAGCAGATTTGCTGTTTGAAAATGTCTATGAGCATGCTATGGAATTCAAAAAGATAACGGAAAACTTAGAATCTGATATGAGTTTAATGGATAAGTTTATGCAATACGCAGAATCTGGTATGTCGGCTCAAACAGCTACTTTAAACGAACATCTCACACCGCATTTACATAATTTTAAAGGAGATAGAGATATCGGTAATGCCCTAATTATGCACACAATTAGTTTACAACAATTCTCCGGCTATTTGAATGCTTTTCCTGATTTAGCACAAAAAATGAATGAAAATTACAGCGCGGTTGTGACTCAGGCCGCAGCGGATATTGCTCCTTCCCTTCCTAAAAATGCAAACTTAGACGAATATCTGCCTGTTATAAAAGAACATCCGAAAGCTGTTTTAGCTTTGGCGGTTACCGCTAAGGCAAATAAAGAAGTCAATGTGCCGACAACCATAGATTCACCGGAAGATTTACTCAAAAAATCACAACATCCGACAATTCTCGCTCTGTCTGATAAAATTTCTTTTAATGATTTACAAGGTAGTATGAAAACAACATATAAAGAAGCTCAGGCGGTTATCGGTCTCGGTAGAGAAAATACCGATATACCGACAATTTCTCGCGCAAAAGTCAATGAAGGATAAAATTTATGGAATACTCTCGTTTTGATGATGTCGCTTCTTTGCTGATTGAATTATGCAAACCGATGAATAATCAAGAATTGGTTGATTTAATGAATATCAAAATATCTATGTCTGAAAGCAAGGATTTTGAAAAACATTATACGGCCGCGGTTAAAGGTCTGTATGTCAAAAATTTTCAAAAAATTCAAAATAAAACATATCAAAAACAAAGATTTGCCAATATCAACAACCATCTACTCGATGGCATTAAAAACAATTCAGCCGAATTGGGAATATTGCCGGCATATACTCAAATCGGTGACTCATCAACAAATCAGACAATCGCAGGACTACGCGCTAAAATAGCAAAATTGCACGAAAATTGATTTTTTACAGCTCTAAATAATGTTTGATGACTTTAAGCGGCAACCCCATTGATTTCAAACGTTCTATTGTTTTAAGCAAAGCCAAATCCTGCTCTGTAAAACGGCGCAATCCGGACGAATTTTTACAAATATTCGGTAACAAACCTTATTTTTCGTAAAAATGCAACGTATAAGTCGATAACCCCGTGCGCTTTGCCACATCTCCGATGCTGTATGTCGTCATTTTTTCTCCTCTACGGATTTAGCGTAATCCTTAAAGAAAACTATAAGTCAAGCGTTTTGTTTATTATTTATTTAATTTTATTCCGAGCGTCAGAATATTTTGCCCGTTTTGACGTTTATAATCCATAAAATCAGTCAGTTGCCGCACCAAATAAATACCTAATCCGCCAATAGAACGTTCCTCCGCCGGCGCATCAAAATCATTCGGAACATCGCGCATACGCGGGTCATACGGCGCACCGTTATCCGTAAAATACATATAATACATTCCGTCTGCAATTTCTGTCCGCAAACGTAAGATACCCAACCTCTGATATGCATATTGCGCAATATTAGATACGATTTCTTCGGTTGCAACCATAATTCTGTTTTGTGCTTTAATGTCAATGTTATTATTATGCATATTTTGCTCGATATAATGCAAAATTTTATCTATATTTTTGACATTTGCTTCCGTCACAAAAACATTTTGTTCCATACCGCAATAAAGCAATTCAAGCATTGTTAAATCATCAGATTGTTCAGCACCTTGCGTAAATTCAGCCACATCTGTTTTTATTTGATTCAAAGCATCAAACGGCGATTGCAATTCTCGGTTTAGAACTGCGGCTAAACGTGCATCGCCATAAAACTCGCCGGCATTATTTTGCGCCTCATTCACCCCGTCCGTGTATAAAAACAATCGATCGCCCTTTTTCATTTGCAAAGTTTGCGCCTGAAATTTCATATTCGGTAAAGCGCCCAATACGATATTACGGTTCACTTTCAGCATTTTATAGCCGTCTGCCGTTCGCACATACGGCGAATTATGTCCGGCATTAACGTAGCGCAATTCTCCCGTTTTGAGATTCAACACCGCCATAAACGCCGTTACAAACATATCGGCACCGCCTTTACAGAGTTCGTTATTAACGTTGTAAAACACTTTGGAAACAGAACTTTCATTCTTGGTAATACTGCTAATCAGCGCCTTTGTGTTCATCATTGTCAACGCTGCCGGAATACCTTTACCGGAAACATCGGCAATCACAACCGCAAAATGCTCACTGTCAATAAAGAAAAAGTCATAAAAGTCACCGCCGACTTTTTTGGCCGCTGTCATAACCGCACAAATTTCAAAGGCCGTATGAGTCGGGAAAACTCCGGGCAAAGCGGCTTGTTGAATTTTTTGTGCAATTTCAAGCTCGCTTTCGCCTTTTTGCCGTTCAGATGCCGCTTCGCGCACCAAATCAATATGTTTGAGCAAACTTGTTTTCATTTTATGGAATGCGCTGTTCATAACGCCGATTTCATCATTGGAGATATTTTCCGGCAACACGGCCGAAAAATCGCCGTCACCATATTGCAAAGCAACTTTACTCAAATCAAGCAACGGTTTGGTTGAACGACGGCATATAAAGTGGATTAAAAATAACAGGGCTACTAACCACAACATCATAAAAGTCACGATTTTAACCTGCAAATCCCGAAGCGGTGCCACAAACTCTTTTTTTGAACAAACCAAACCGACACCCCATTTTAAGTCAGATACCGGCGCATAAAACACCATCGATGCCGAATCAAAAACTGTTGAAACGGGAATTTCAATACTGCCATTTTTACCGTTTTGAATGTCTTTATACGCCTGTTGCAACTGCGGCAGCTTATTTTGCACGGCAATATCTTGCAATGTTGCGTTGTCCTGAAGTTGCATATCCGGATGAATAATAAATCTGCCTTCCGGTGAAATTACCCAATATTTACCGATACTGTTTGCCTCAAATTTAGCAATATCTTTACGCAGCACGGCTAAATCCATAGAAACGGCAACCAAGCCGTCAAACTTATCCGAACCGACAAATTTGAACGGAATAAGACAAGTTACCACCGGTGATTTTTTATCAAATCCTTCGGCGATGTATGGCTCGCTCCAAAACACTTCTTCTTCTTTCGGAACAGCTTTGAACCACGGATAAAGTTTGTAAAAATCTTTGATTTTTTTTGCCTTAAATTGAAAATTGCCTTCATCCATAACAGCCGAATACATTGTTCCGACAGTCACATCTTCGTTTTCAAACACATAAACCCAAGCGTGTGCCGCATCAGATTCGTCGTGAAAAAGCGTTTGCATTCCCGAATGCAACAAATGTCGCATCATATCAACATCTGTTCTCGGTAATTCTTTAAGCGTGTTTTTAATGGTTAAGGCCGCGTTTTCCGTTTCCCAACCGGAAGATGCCAAATCCGCAACGGCATCATGCAGCGGACGTCGCGCCAATCCTTCAATATGAGCTCGAATAATCGGGTGTGAATGCTCCGCCAAATAAAATGACAGCCAAGCAACACCGGCAAGCACGCAAACAGAAATACTGACACTCAACCGAAACGTCAGAGATTGACGCTTAAACCATTTACGCACCGCCAACAACATCTTAATTTAAATCCATAATATTGGCAAAGCCGACAATTTCAAAAATTTCTTTAACGGACGGCTGCAAGTTGACCAATTTCATTGTTCCGCCGTTGGAGTTCATAATTTTTTGAACTTGCAAAAACACACGCAAGCCGGCTGAAAACACATAATCAACATCACCCAAATCAAACACAAGCTCTTTCAAGTCCGTAAAGTCGATTTTTTCCAATAAATCCGGTGCCGAATTCGTATCAATACGTCCCATAATCGAGCAAACCAATTTATCTCCGTCTCTTTTTGTTGAAAACTCCATATTTAATTCCTTTCCTTTCTTTTTTTTTGCACAAATTATAAAAAGATTCTGCGGTTTCGTCAATCAAAATAAAAAGTTACACGCGCATATTGCTTAATATATGCCGTTGCATCACTCATCAATTACGGAAATATAGTTGGCATAACGCTTTCCGTAATTTTCATAATATTGCAGCACACCGTCTTTCATCACATTATGTTCGTAACGTGCCAAGCATTTTTCACTCGGCACGGCAGTCAAAACCCCGTTTTCAAAATGTGTATCGATTCCGATGAGCGCCGTTTGCAATGTCTCCTGCATCAAGCGTTCGTAATCGTGTGCGTTGATTTTGAATTTTACGCCGCCGATTTTTCCCTCATGCCGCACATATTCGGCCACCGTCATCAAACGGATATATTCCAAAATCAGCAGCGGTGAAAAAACTTCCAAAACATTTTTCGGCGATTCCATAACAGATTCCTTTCGTTATAATGATTGACAATATGGGATAAGTTTTCTATTGTCAACGTATCAATTTATATAAGTAACAGTATAGGAAAAAAATCAATGATTCGCCGCTTATTTTTATTTGTATTTTCTTTATTTTTTACATTGCCTGTCTCACCGATTATTGCTCAAGAAATACCGAACATTGACCGAATACTTGTTCAAAAAAGTGCACGCAAAATGCTTTTGCAAAACGGTGACCAAATCGTGCGAGAATATAAAATTCGGCTCGGTAGAAATCCCGTCGGTGCTAAAAAGCGAGAAGGAGATAACCGCACGCCGGAAGGAAATTATACGATTGTTTCGCATAATCCGAACAGCGCCTACCATTTATCTTTGCGCCTATCGTATCCGACTGTCGAGCAGCGTGCCGAAGCCGAGAAAAACGGTTACTCAGCCGGCGGCGACATAATGATTCACGGCTATCCGCACAAATCTCCGGCCTTTTTATTCCGCCTGATTCATGCGTGGCGCGATTGGACGGCGGGCTGTATCGCCGTCAGCAACAAAGAAATCGAAGAAATATACGATATGGTTAAAGACGGCACGCCGATACGCATTGAACCGTAAAGTTATTTTTCAAAATCTTCTTTAATTTTAGACCATACATTTGAACTGACAAAGCAGTTATCATATTCTGACCAACGATTTTGCCTCAACACACCGTCGAGATGATAACCGGCGCGTTTAGCCACATTTGCCGAACGGATATTGCGTGTATCGTTACCAATTACAATCCGGTTGATACCTTGCTTAAATATTTCTTTTTCCAACAAAGATACGGCTTCAAGCATATACCCTCTGCCCACAAATTCGACCCCGAGCCAATAACCGATTTCACCGCTTTTGTTTTTTAGGTCAATATCGAAAAAATCTATTGTTCCGGTGGCGTGCTGTGTGCCGTTTTCTCTGATAACATAAGCATAACCGACACCTTCTTTCCAATTTTTTTCGCACCAATTCAGCAAATAATCAAACTCATCTTCGGGAGTTTTGTTATTTAAAGCCCACGGTAACCACGGCAACAAGCTTTCCCGCGAGGTCTCAACGATTGCAAATAATTCATTTGCCAACGAAAAAGTCGGCTTAGCTCTCTCTAATGTTATTTTTTCACCGATGATTTTTTCCGCAAAATCCATTTTTACCCCCCTTATTGTAATATAAGTCGATATTATCCGAACTTGTTATAAAAATCAAACAAAATGTAAAAAAAGTGCTTGAAATTTAAAATAAAATACGTTATAAGCATTTTGTTTGAGTTGTTCGGGCGAAAAGGCATTGCCTGACGGCTTGTGTGTAATTTCCAACCATTGAAAGGGAATCAAAATGCCAAAATTAAAAACAAAAAAGGCCGCTGCCAAACGTTTTGACGTTACCGGCACAGGTCAATTAAAAAGAAGACATTCTTTCAAAAGACACCTTCTTTTCAACAAACCGACAAAACAAAAAAGACAAGCTCGCGGTTCAATGATTATTGATGCTGCCAATAAGTTTGTTAAAAAGTTTTTACCGTTTATTTAAGAGGGAGGATAAGATATGTCTCGTGTTAAAAGAGGTTTAACGGCTCACGCTCGTCATAAAAAAATTTTGGATATGGCGAAGGGTTACAGAGGTCGTAACAAAAATGTATTCAGAGTAGCTGTTGAAAAAGTTGAAAAAGGTTTGCAATATGCTTACCGTGACCGCAAAGTTAAGAAAAGAACTTTCCGCTCTTTGTGGATTCAACGTATCAATGCTGCCACACGTATCCACGATTTAACTTATTCTCGATTTATCAGCGGGCTTAACAAAGCCGGTGTTGAACTCGATCGTAAAGTTCTCGCTGATATCGCTTTGAAACAGCCCGAAGCATTTGCTAAGTTGGTTGAAACAGCCAAAGCGGCTCTTAACAAGTAAGTTACAGATACAATAAATCAGTGAAAAGAGTTAGCTTGGTTTTTACGGGCTGACTCTTTTTATTTTTAAATATAAGGTTGCGAATAATATGGAAAATTTAGAAGATTTAAAAAGCGAAATATTAAACAAAATCAATCATTCCGCCGTTTTGAAAGAATTAGACGATATCAGAGTTTCCGTCTTAGGTAAAAAAGGCAAACTGACCGAAATGATGAAAACACTCGGCACATTACCTTTAGAAGAAAAAATATCGCTCGGAAAAGGATTGAATATTATCAAAACAAAAATAGAAGAAGCAATTGAAACACAAAAAAAATTTTTGGAAGAAAAAGCGCTGAACGAAAAACTCAAAAGCGAAACGCTTGATGTTACTTTACCGGTGCGTCCGGAAACACAAGGACGCATTCATCCCGTATCAAAAATCTATGAAGAAGTGGCGGCAATTTTCGGTCAAATGGGGTTTGAAGTCGCCGAAGGTCCGGACATTGAAGACCAGTTTCATAACTTTAATGCGCTTAATATGCCGCTCAATCACCCTGCCCGCCAAATGCAGGATACATTTTATCTGAATAATAATCCGAACAAACCGTTTGATATGGAAACAGCTTATGTTATTCGCACACATACTTCGGGTGTGCAGATTCGCACAATGGAAAAACAGCAACCGCCTATCAGAATTATTGCTATGGGACGCACATATCGTTCCGATTACGATGCAACACATACGCCGATGTTTCATCAGGTTGAGGGCTTGGTAATTGATAAAAACATCACTTTGTCTCACCTCAAAGGTTGTTTGCACGATTTTATGAAAGCGTTTTTTGAATTAGACGATTTACCGGTGCGTTATCGCCCGTCATATTTTCCGTTCACCGAACCGTCAATCGAAATGGATATCGGTTGCTTAAAGAGCAAAACCGAGCTCAAAATCGGCGCCGGCAATGATTGGCTCGAAGTTTTGGGATGCGGTATGGTGCATCCGAATGTATTACGCGCCGGCGGAATCAATCCGGATGAATATCAGGGCTTTGCCTTCGGTATGGGTATTGACCGCTTGGCGATGCTGAAATACGGTATTCCGGACTTGCGCACGTTTTTTGAATCCGATGTGCGCTGGCTCAAACATTACGGTTTTACACCGCTTGACTTTTCTTCTATGACAGACGGTTTAAGCAATAACGGAGGATTGGCACGATGAAATTCACATTATCTTGGCTCAAAGAGCATTTGGACACGACGGCAACCTTAAATGAAATTTGCAACACGCTGAATAATATCGGCTTGGAAGTTGAAGAAATTACCGATCCGCGTGCCGGTTTGCAAGACTTTATTTCGGCACGCATCGACAGTGTCGAAAATCATCCTGACGCCGATAAATTGCACGTTTTGTGCGTTAATGACGGCATCAACAAATATCAAGTTGTATGCGGAGCGCCGAATGTGCGCGAAGGGCTTATCGGTATTTTTGCGCGAGAAGGCACGCTCATTCCTTTGTTTAATGAACGTTTGAAACGTGCGACCATCCGCGGAGTGGAAAGTTGCGGTATGATGTGCGCTGTTGATGAAATCGGCCTCGGTACGGCGCATGATGCAATTATCGAGTTGCCGGCAGATACACCGATTGGCGCACCGGCGACAGAAATACTGGATATTGATCCGGTGGTTGAAGTATCAATTACACCGAATCGTGCCGAATGTCTCGGTGTTCGCGGTATTGCGCGTGATTTGGCCGCTGCCGGTTTAGGCACATTAAAACCGCTGAATATAATCAAAACACCGGCAAAATTTGCCAACCCGATAAAAATCAAAGTGGAATGCCAAAATGAGTGTCCGGTCTATACCGGTCGTTACATTAAAGGTGTCAATAATCACGCCGAAACGCCGAAATGGATGAAAGACCGTCTGAACGCTATCGGCATCCACTCCATTTCACCGCTTGTTGATGTCACCAATTACATCAATTATGATTTGGCGCGTCCGCTTCATGTTTTTGATGCCGACAAACTTAAAGGCGATTTAACCGTCCGTATGGCTCATAACGGCGAGAAATTTACGGCGCTGAACGAAAAAGAATATGAACTGACCGATTTCGCCTTAGGTATTTGCGATGAAGAAGGCGTTCAATGCTTGGGTGGTATTATGGGCGGTTTGGCAAAAGGTTGTTCTGAAAATACAACCAATGTTCTACTTGAATGCGCTCTGTTTAAGCCGGAATGTATTGCCAAAACCGGACGTAGACTGCAAATTGATTCGGACTCACGTTATCGCTATGAACGTTGGGTTGACCCGAAATCGAACATCAGCGGTTCGGATTATGCCACGCAACTTATTCTCTCGATTTGCGGCGGTGAAGCATCGGAACTGACCGTTGTCGGAACCGAAGAAGGTTATCAGCCGCAAACCGCATATCTTCGTCCGGAGAGAATGAAAACATTTGCCGGATTAGACGTGAGTGCCGAAAAATCTATGGAAATTTTACAACATCTCGGTTTTGAAATTTCATTTGAAGATGGTAAAATCAAGGCAATATCCCCAAGTTGGCGCGGTGATATTGAATGCGAGCAAGACTTAATTGAAGAAGTTGTGCGTATGGTCGGCACAGATAAAATTCCGGCAACATCACTGCCTCACGACAATCTGCCGAAACCGATTTTAACACCGGCGCAACACAACGCCGTTATGGTTAAACACGAACTTGCTTCACGCGGTATGTTTGAAACGGTAACTTGGAGCTTTGCCGACAGTGATATTGCTCAATATTTCCGCAAAGGTAACGAAGCAATTTTGTTGCAAAATCCGATTGTTAAAGAACTTAACGAAATGCGTCCGTCGATTTTGCCAAACCTGTTGACGGCGGTCAAAAATAATATTGCGCACGGTTACCCGAATATGGCTTTGTTTGAGGTCGGTCCTGAATTTACGGGACGCAACCCGCAAGAACAGCACATGTCTGCCAGCGGTATCCGTTGCGGTCAAACCTCGGCCAAAGATTGGGCTCATACGGCACGCGATTATGACGTATATGACGCAAAAGCCGACGCCTTGGCAGTTATTGCCGCAGCCAAGGGTCCGTATGAAAATCCGCAAATCACGACCGATGCCCCGAGTTATTATCATCCGGGACGTTCCGGTGTTATTCGTCTCGGAAAAAATGTGTTGGCGTATTTTGGTGAGATTCATCCGGCAATTTTGAAAATACTTGACATCAAAACGCGCGTCGTGGCATTTGAAGTAAATTTAAACAATATTCCATTACCGCGTCAAAGTGCCGGTAAAGCACGCAAAAAGCTCGAGCTTTCGCCGTTCCAACCGGTGGATAAAGATTTGGCATTTGTGGTTGATAAGAGTATCAGCGCCGCGGCAATTATCGCTGCTGCCAAAAATGCCGACCGCAATCACATCACGGACGTGCGTATTTTTGATATTTATGAAGGTATTACCTTGCCAAGCGGGAAAAAATCTGTTGCTATCAGCTTAACCTTCCAGCCGATTGAGCAAACGTTTACCGATAAAGATATTGAAAACTTAATGAACAAAGTTATTGTCGAAGTCGGTAAAAAAACCGGCGGCGAATTGAGATAGGAGAATAAAATTATGGCTATGAAAACAACACGCAAACAAAATTATCCGCAATGGTATCAGGAAGTCGTGTCGGAAGCCGATATGGCAGAAAATTCGGTATCTCCGGGTTGTATGGTTATGAAAGCGTGGGGCTACGGTTTATGGGAACGTATCCAACGCGTATTAGATGAAAAAATCAAAGAAACCGGACACGAAAATTACTATTTTCCGATGTTTATTCCTCTCTCCTTTTTTCAAAAAGAAGCTGACCACGTTGAGGGTTTCGCCAAAGAAATGGCGGTTGTAACGCACTCTCGCTTGGTTAATGAAGACGGCAAACTCAAGCCGGCATCTCCTTTGGAAGAACCGCTGATTGTGCGTCCGACATCTGAAACAATTATTGCCGATTCATTTGCCAAATGGGTCAATTCGTATCGTGATTTGCCGATTTTGCTCAATCAGTGGGCCAATGTGGTGCGTTGGGAAATGCGTCCGCGTCTGTTTTTGCGCACCCGCGAATTTTTGTGGCAGGAAGGTCATACCGTCCACGCATCAATGCAAGAAGCCGAACAAGAAACCGTTAAAATGCTTGAGGTTTATCGCGATTTTAGCGAAAATGCGTTGGCGATGCCAGTTTTGGTCGGTCGCAAACCGGAACACGAAAAGTTTCCGGGCGCAATTGACACCTATTGCATTGAAGCAATGATGCAGGACGGCAAAGCATTGCAAGCCGGAACATCACACTTTTTGGGGCAAAATTTTGCCAAATCCGCTGACATTAAGTTCACCAATCAAAACAATGAACTTGAATACGCTTACACAACTTCGTGGGGCGTTTCCACACGGCTTATCGGCGGCACAATTATGTGTCACGCCGACGATGACGGTATGGTTGTTCCGCCGCACGTTGCGCCGTATCAAATTGTGTTTGTTCCGCTTATTAAAAAATCAGAAGATTCTGAAAAAATAATGAGTTATATTACAAACATTCAAGCACAACTTAAACAACAATCTGCGTTTGGTGAAAAACTCCGCATCAAAATCGATAACCGCGACAAAGCAAATGTCGATAAGGTGTGGGAATGGATTCGTAAAGGCGCGCCGATGGTTTGCGAAATCGGTTCGCGTGATGTGGAAAGCAACGGCCTGATGGTAAAAGAACGTATTTTTATCGGCCGGCCGGAAGGCAAAAAAATTGTCAAAGCCGATGAGTTTGTCGCCTCTTGCGGCAAGCGTTTGGAAGAATTACAGCACTTGATGTTTGCTAAAGCCCAAAAGCGTCTGCAAGAAAATATTCGCACCGACATCACCACGCCGGAAGATTTTGCCGCCTACTATGCCAACTCAAACGAATGGATTGAAGATGATAAACAAGGCAAAGTCGCGTTTGTGCGCGGCAAATGGTGCGGTGATACGGCAACGGAAGAAATCTTGAAAGCGATGAAAATCACAATTCGCTGTATTCCGTTTGACCAAAGCGGCACTGTCGGCAAATGTCTTTTGACCGGTAAAGATGCGACAATGGATGTGATTTACGCTCGTTCATATTAACATGACGGAAAAATCGCTTTAATTGAGAAAGAATAATGGAAAAAATAAGTTCACAACAATTGGCTGAAATTTTGGGATGCGCCGCACCGATTGCTATGGCAGAAATCGATAAGATTTCGACCGACAGCCGCAAAATCGACGCGCACACACTGTTTATCGCCCTCAAAGGCGAGCGTTTTGATGCCCACGATTTTGTAAAAGACGTGATTAACGCCGGTTGTCCTTTGGTCGTTGTCAATCATTTGATTGACGGTGTTGCTCCCGAACAACAGTTGGTGGTTGAAGATACACTTCAAGCATACGGCAAAATCGGTGCCTATAACCGCAGTTTATTTAAAGGGAAAGTTATCGGTCTGACCGGCAGTGCCGGTAAAACAACCACCAAAGAAGAAATCGCTTTTTTGCTTTCTAAATTTGGTCCAACCTACGCCACAAGCGGCAATCACAACAACTTTGTCGGTGTGCCGCAAAGTTTGTGCGAAATTGATATGAGCGCCGAATATGCCGTGATTGAAATGGGAATGAGTGCCAAAGGCGAAATCTCGTATTTAACGAACCTTGTTAAGCCGGATATTGCGGTTATCACTAATGTTTATCCGATGCATATTGAGTTTTTTGACAACTTTGAAGGTATCGCTTTTGCCAAAGCCGAAATATTTGAAGGGTTAAAAACCGGCGGCACAGCAATTATCAATGCCGACACCAATTTTGCCGATATTCTTGAAAAACAAGCACGTTTAAAAACCGACCGCATTATCAAATTCGGTAAAAATTCACACCCGACCGATAATTTTACAACCCAAGAAAACGGCGAACAATATCTTTATAACGCGTGGTGCGCATTAAGCGTCGTGCAAGCATTGGGGCTTAATGTTGAAAAAGCAGCTTCTTATATCAAAGATTTCGGCGCTCTTGACGGACGCGGCAAACAACACCGCCTCAAACTCGCAAACGGCGGCACATATACCCTGATTGACGACAGTTACTCCGGTCAGCCGGAAGCGATGATAATGGCAATAAAAAGTCTTACCCAAATGCAAACTTCCGGACGCAAAATCGTCGCACTCGGAAAAATGGCGGAACTTGGCGAAACATCAAAAACGCGCCATAAAGAAATCGGCAAAGTTTTAGCGCAATCCGACATTGGCATTGTCATCGGTGTATGTCCGGAAATGCGGGATATGTTGTCTCAATTACCGCCGCAAAAAACACAATATTACTTTGAAAATAAAGACGGTGTCGCCGATTTTTTGTTAAATAAACTCTTGCAAAATGATGATATAATCCTTATAAAAGGTGCAAGATATTCATCAAAAATGTATCAAGTGACGGAAGAATTGATTACAAAGGGAGAAAAATAATGAAATGCCCGTTTTGCGGCTGTGATGAAACACAAGTCAAAGATTCGCGTAATACCGATGACAATACCGCCATTCGCCGTCGCCGCGAATGTCCGGAATGCGGCTCACGCTTTACGACCTTTGAGCGTGTTTCTTTGCGTGAACTGATTGTGGTTAAGAAAAACGGCGAAAAAACTCTGTTTGACCGAGATAAGTTGGCAAAATCGATTTTGCTTGCCGTGCGCAAGCGTCCGATTTCTTCCGAGCGTGTTGATAAAATCGTAACTTCATTGCAACGCCAATTTGAAAATTCCGGCGAAAGTGAAATTACTACCGTGCAAATCGGCGAAAGCGTTATGCAGGCATTGGCGCATTTAGATAAAATCGCCTACATTCGTTTTGCGTCCGTCTATAAAGATTTTAAAGATGTCAGCGAATTTGTCGCGACGATTGAGAAACTGACCGATGATAATGAGGGAGAAGAATAAATGTCTAAGTTTGTATCAGAAAAAATCAAAATGAAATCCGGCGCACGTTTGGCGTCAGTTCAGGCCAATTATATGATTGCGCTCGGACAGCTTCCGGTTGATGAAGTGATAGAAGATTTTGTGCAAGGCAAAGTCGGACGTTTTGCGATTGAAGATAATGGGAATGACGAAGAAAAAATGGTTGAACTCGGTCCGATTGATACCGAATACTTTGAAAAACTCGTGCGTGGTGTTCAATCACATAAAGAAGAACTGGAAAAATCGCTCAATCATTATCTGCATGGTGAATGGAGTTATGAGCGTATGAACGGCACTATGCAAGCTCTGCTTTTGAGCGCGGTGTATGAACTGAGTGCTACCAATAACATTGATACGAAAGTGCTGATTCAGGAATATGTTGACTTAGCGTATGCGTTTTTCAATAAAAACGAACCGAAGATGGTCAACGCCCTCCTCGACCAGATTGCCCACGCCATCAGAGATTAAGGGGGCTATATGTCAATTTTGAAGCTTTATGAATATCCCGATGAAGTGTTGCGCCAAAAATGCGAACGCGTCACAAAAGTTGACAGCGAATTACGCAAATTTTTGGACGATATGTTAGAAACGATGTATGCTGATAAGGGATGCGGCTTAGCTGCGCCGCAAGTCGGTGTTAGCAAGCGCATTATCGTTTTGGACCCGAACCCGAGCGATGAAGATTTATCGGCGCGACGACCGATGTATTTGGTTAATCCGGAAATAATTTGGCACTCGGAAGAAACCGTTATGTTTAACGAGGGTTGTTTATCCCTCCCCGACCAATGTGCCGAAGTTGAACGTTTTGAGCGCGTTCGTGTGCATTATACCGACTATGACGGCAACGAACAAGAGATTTTGGCAGATGATTTGTTGGCAATTATATTGCAGCACGAAATCGATCATCTTGACGGCATCTTATACATCGACCACCTGAGCCGTCTGAAACGCACCCGCCTTTTGAAAAAACTTGAAAAATTCCGCGAAGAACACGAAAGAGCATAAGATTTGACATGTTTTAGCACAATTCAATAAATTGCCCCCAAAAGAATAATGGGGGCAATTTCTTACCCCCTCATCTTACGACATTTTCAGTCTATATCTTTTTTTTCATTTGCCGTAAAAGTTATTCTTTCAAAAAGCCGTATTCATAGACTTTCGGCTGAATCTTAAGTGCGAGATTTTTCATCTTTTCGCGCAAATTGCCGATTAACCGTGTATATTCGGCGTCGTTGCTGTCTTTTTTCATACGTCCTTTATCGTCGCGGCCCTGAAAATAAGCGCGAATATCGTAATAACTTGCATTTGGATTTGCGTCAGTGTGCTGATGATAATAACGCCACAATTCGCGACCGGCATCAAATACTTGTTGAGCATGCGAAGAAAAAACAATACCGTTTTTTTTGATATATTCGGTCATAAAATGGCTTTCAAACTCATCTTTTGCCCCGACTTCGTGTTCGGTAAACGGAATAAAATGATTAACTCCATCGTTACTTTGTATATTGTTCGGAGCGCTAAATAGCATCCAAGCCAAGCAATCGCTTTGAAATTCTTTGTCATTTTTCCACTCTTCTAAAGGCGCGAAAAATTGGTCGCGGTCATTAAGCCAATCCGCCACAAATACATGTCGCACCGCCAAAAAAACTGCCCCTGCAAACAGGTTAGTAAGAGTAAGAGTAAGAGTAAGAGCATGAGATGTATCTTTAACCTCGTTCTTAATGTAGCACAAGCGTTGATTTTGAAAATCGTTTCTTCCCGAGTTAAGCATTCCAATACCTGCATTCTCGCGGTCTCTAAAGGTCGCTATCCAACTGCCGATATTTTTTTCATTATTTTGTGGACAATGAACGGTTTTAACAAACACATAATTGCCGTTTGCATCATACACATCGCCAATTTCATCTTTAAGCGGTCTATAAGTGCCTAAATCCCAAATAAAAAATCCAATTGGGAATTGCCCTTTAACATTATCAAATGTATTTGCCGGAACGAGAAAGAACTTCTTTAAGTGACCTTGAAAAAAATCACGGAAACAAGAGAAGTTGCCAGCTTGCAGAATTTTCAACTTTGAAAACTCAGCAAGGATACAATTTGGAATTTCAGCATAAATTCGTGCAAAAAACTGGGCAAATATTTCATTGCTTGCTTTGCCGATTATATCTTTATATTTGCTGTAAATATAGCTGGTTGTGGCTACTTTTTCTTTGTTTTTGCCGTTACCGGTCAACTGCTTCATATTTCCGGCTTCTGCATACGGTGGATTGATATAGATAATCAGCTTTTTGCGCTTTTCAGGGTCTTGCAAAATCTCGAGCAATCCTTTCGGACACTTGTCTTCAAACTTATCATTTAAAAAATCCATCTGAAACACATGGCTTTCAAACAACGGCGCGTTATTGTTTTTTATTTGGTCTTTCATCACATCAACGTCTGCTTTATCAAGGGTTGAAGCCCAAATCCGGCTTTTATAATCCGGATTTAAACCCCTGAGTAAATTCCCTGTGCCGGCACAACAATCCCATACATAATATTCTTCAAGCCAATTTTCACCCAAAACATCAGCGATATATTGTTGGCTTAAACTCACCCATTTTTCCGGCGTAAAAAAAGAACCTTTACGTTCGCGCACATCTTGCGGCACCAATAAATCTCGCCGTTCCACCATATAGTTCCAAAATTTCTGTGCCGGAGGACGTTTGTATATAATCCAAAACGCATTATGTGCTTTCTGATTATCATTGAATTGAACCGTTGACGGGTCACGCAATCCCAAATCATCAACATCTTTACGATACATCAAATATTTATCGCCGTCCAATTCCACAAACAAACTATCTTTAACCGATTTATTTTTATTTGAAAGCAAATCAGC
>CAMAJR010000030.1 GCA_945835885.1 uncultured Alphaproteobacteria bacterium | reverse complement strand
AAATACAGCATCCACCTAAATATATTTCTCCTTTATCAAGGGCTTCGTTAAGCTCTTTATCAAAACATACTTCACCATATACAATGTAAGCTATATTTTTGCTTCCACATTTAGGACAATTAGGCTTTTCTTTTTTAGGCATTTGGGTTCCTTATGATTGTAATTTATAGTTCCATTGTAACAACAACAATTTAATTTTCAAGATTAACAAAATTAAACCGCCACGTTTCCGTAGCGGCTTGGTTGAACATATGTCAGGAGTTATTCTTTGTTTTCTTCTTTGGTATCAGGTTCTTTAGGTCTTTTAGGTGGTTGATAAACAATTCCACCATTGTCTATTAAAAGTTCGGCAACTTCAATTTCTATCTGATTTAATGCCATCATTAAAGGTGTTTCAAAACGGCTATTAAGCCAATTTACATCAATTCCGTGGTCTATCAGTAATTGAACGGCTTTCAGCTTTTCTTCTGTTGGCATATTTTGGTTTTGAATGACATACATTAAAGCATTTTCGCCCATCAAGTCATTTCGGATATTCCAATCATGGACTACTATTACAACCGGATACTTTGACAATGCAGGGAACACAATATACACAAGTGGCAACACCTAACACAACAACTGATGCAAATAATGGTATAATGTTAAATCCGCAAGATGCTATTTTTGATAGAGTCTTTAATAGGACATTGCAAGAAGAAGGAGGATATGAAGATAGAGCAACACACATTGATACACCAACAAATATGGGATTTCAACAATCTTCATTAGATAGGTTCAAATCTGCACATCCTGATTTAGCGCAGGGATATCCGGATAATATTAGAGATTTAACATATGAACAGGGTAAGCAAATAGCCCGAAAAGATTATTTCGACAAATATCGTATTGGCGAAATACAATCACAACCTTTGCAGGAAACCATGTTTGATTCGTTTTTTAATCATAGTCCCCAAGCTCCGGCATATTGGGCTCAAAGGGCTATCAACCAAAACACAGATATACATGTTGATGAAGATGGTATATTTGGCTCTCAAACTATCCGAGCATTAAATAATTTATCACCTGAGGATATTAATAGGGTTAATAATGCAATTATAGATATGAGACAAGCTGACTACGAAAGGGAGCGAAAAAACAATAAAAATCCTCATTACGGAAATTATACCACGGGATTACCTAATAGATTTAATCGTTTCAGATAAGTATAAAGAATGGGTATTAAAGCAGATTTAATACCCATTCTTTACAATATTAAGATATATTATTTGCTCTAACATTTCGATTAAGATTTTATTTTCATCAACATATGGTAAAATGCTACTCATTGTTCCACAAGCACCGTAACAATACTTGTTTTCAGCATAAATGCCGTTGTAAAATTTTCGAACATTCTCTCGGATTTGATGTAAATACTCAATCATTTTATCTTGCTGTTCAGCATCAAATCCCTTCTCAATTTCTTGTTTTATAGCGTTTTCCAAGCAATTATTGATTTTTATATTTTGCCGTATCATATTCGCTGTGGTTGCGTTATCTTTTAATTCTGCTTCTGCGACGCATTTTTCAAAAATATCTTGGGCGTTTATTTTGGCTTGTCCTTTATCGCTTTCTGGAGTATGATGAATGTCTGGCAAACTTTCAAGTTCTGCGATAATGTTATATTCTCCGGCATTAATGCATCCCGAAGTAACACCGAGATTAACAAATTTATTATCCTGCTTATAATATGTATGAGCTAAGTCTAAAGCTATGCCATGAACATAAACGGGATTACTGTTTTGAACATTATCCACCGGAATAATTTTGGGATTTGCATCAGGACAAATAGAACAATATTCATATATTTCTTTTTGAGTTTTAATGGTATCAACCGCTTTGTGAGCAATTTTCTCATTTATATCATAGCAAATGTCAGCCCGAGCATTTGCGCCTAAACTCAATACTAGTCCTAAAATCAAAACCAACTTTTTCATTTTTATGCTCCATAAAATTGTAGTTATAATAAAATATATATTGAAAAAGTCAACACAGGGTTATCCTTAACCGATACAAACTTTTGGGGCGGAACGCCTGAAAATAACTACGGCTTTGGCACTTCAAACATTAGGCAAAATATCGAAAACGTTACAAATCGACTGAACAACAGCGGTTTTAGTGGCGGAGTGAATGGCGGCGGATTTAACGTCGGCGCAAATAACGGGCAAATCACCACAAATTCCGACTATACGGTCAACACCGAAAGCCTAGTCGGCAAACCGAGCAGTTATTTTCAATATAACACGGGAAACTTAAACCAACAAAATTGGCCAAACTTATACCGTGCAATCAGAAATCACGATGTCAACGGCATTGTATCAAATGTGCACCGTAGAGATGTGGCTCAAAGACGTAATAATTGGACAAGAGATACGGCGCGTTCAATCCGATTCTGACGGAACGTAATCAGGAGGAGTAACACAGTAGCTGGAAATAGAAGGGTATTCTTCATTTAATGATTTATAAGATTTTTCTATACGTAAGCAATCAGACATAAATAAATCTTTAAGTGTAAATGATATTAATGCTTTTTTACCTTTTTCCTCTGGATTATGCCAAAAGATATCGCATGACAGGGTAATGTGATCTTGCTGATTTTCAACAAGTTCACATTTCCCAGTCATAGATAATTTATTTTTATCCAAAGGTGTCATACTTTTAACAGATGTCGGCGTTAGATATGTCCAAGTTGATGTCCGACTTAAAGGTTCTAACGGTTGATAAAAAATCGGATTAACAAACTCTTGTTTATTTACATTATCATCTGCCCGAGCATTTGCGCCTAAACTCAATACTAGTCCTAAAATCAAAACCAACTTTTTCATTTTTATGCTCCATAAAATTGTAGTTATAATAAAATATATATTGAAAAAGTCAACACAGGGTTATCCTTAACCGATACAAACTTTTGGGGTGGCTCGCCGGAAAACAACTACGGCTTCGGCACTTCAAACATCACGCAAAACATCGAAAACGATTACAAATCGGCTTAATAAAAACACAAATAACGGGCAAGTCACTATAAATTCCGATTATACGGTCAATACCGAAAGCCTAGTCGGCAAACCAAGCAGTTATTTTCAGAATAATGGTGCGACTTATCCGCAGCAGTTGCCGACAATCCAAAATGTCAACTACAATAACAACATTGAGGCGCAAAAACAAGCGCAAGCGTTGCAAGCACAACGTGATGCTGTTAATCAGCTTTTGATAAACGGTATTGATGTGCTTTACGGTATGAACCGAACCATAAACGGAATGACATGTGGCGGTTTGGACTATCTGGGGCAAAAACTCGGATTTGATTCACAGATGAACAATTATTTGCAACTAAAAAATCTGCAAGAACGTGAACTGGCGCAAAATGTCGAACAATATCTCAAACGCTGTCAGATGTGGGAAGCTTATCAAAAGTTATTTCCGTATTTATATGCGACGGCTTTGAGGATTGGCAAATACTCTTTCGAAAGCACAAAATTTTTCGGATACACATTTTCAACAAGATGATAAACATCATCGTCCTCCGCCACCGCTGTCGGTGCAAAATGCCGGCAAAACGCATAACTCGCCGCCGGCAAATCAACGGTATCGTAGCCGATGGTTTTTAACAACGTCGCCACATCATTTTCCGCTACCTTCGCCGCGTCTGCCAAATCATACCAAGCCCCTACTCCTTTATACGCCAAATATTCCCACGGGAAAGCAATTCCTGGGTCGGGCTTACGCGTCGGGGCAATATCGGAATGCGCCACCACATTAGTCACCGGAATTTGATAATGGCGGATAATCTGCCGACTGAGTTTTATCAAACTTTTAATTTGCGCCGGTTGATATGCACTTTGCCCGAGCGTTGTCGAACTCAATTCGATGCCGACCGAATACCGATTGAGCATATCCATTTTGCGCCATTTGCTTTGTCCGGCGTGCCACGCGCGTTTTTGCTCCGACACAAGCTGATACACCGTACCGTCAAAATCAATGATGTAATGCGCACTGAGTTCGCGTTTGCGCAACACCTCTATCATTTCGCGTGCCGACTGCGCGCTGCAATGTATAACCAATGTTTTAACTTTGACACCGTTCGGACGTTCATCAAAATACGGCAAAAGTTCACGAACAATTTTCATAAATCCCGCTCCTTAAAGGCAAATACACGAATATTGCGTCGGATAATCTTTCGGCACATCAATCAAATTAAGATGCGTGTTACGACGATAACTGAAATAACCGTTTTGCGGCGGATAAGTGTCTATCCGGCAATTTTCAATATTTTCAACACCAATGTTTTTAAGCCGATTTTCAACATATCCGCTCAAGTCAAAATTAAAATGCACACCGTCCATATCTGCCGTAAAAAAGCGCGCATTTTCCGCTGATAAATCAAGCAACACCTGCCGCATATCGTCTTGCACGGCGAACGAGCCCTGTTGCATACACGGACCGATGGCGGCGGAAATATCCGGCAATTTTGCGCCGTATTCAAGCATCAAACGCACCACATTATCCGTAATTCCCTTATACGCACCGCGCCAACCGGCATGGGCCGCCCCAATGACGCCGTGTTTGTAATCTGCCAACAACACAGGCGCACAATCAGCCGTTTTAATTCCCAACAACAAATCCGGATTTGCGGTCACCACACCGTCGGCATAGACCTCAAACCAAGTCGGCGTATCGGTATAAATCGCTTTATCGGATACTCCCTGACGCAGCGTCACCATATTTTTGGGTGTTTTGGCAAAATACGCGGCAATAATCTCAAAGTTGCGACGAATATTTTTCGGCTCGTCACGACTGCTCAGGTTCGTATTCAGTGAAGTATATTTGCCCCTTGAAACCCCGCCTTCGGAATCAAAAAAACAATGCTTTGCTTTATGTAAGTTTGTCGATTGCCACACCATTTTTTTACCTTAATAAATTGTTTTGTTCTTTTGTTGATACTCGGCAAAAAGTTTAAGGCAATCGTCACGATTGAGCTCGGCTATATCCATAACCTTTTTATCGCGACACTTATCTTCGATAAAACGATAAATAAAATCGTCGCGAAAACCGATTGCTTCAGCATCTGCCGGCCGACATCCGAAATATACTTTTTTGATATTTGCCCATATAATTGCCGACAAACACATCGGACACGGATATGCCGTTGTATAAAGCACACACCCCGACAAATCGTAACTGCCTATTTTTTGGCACGCCGCGCGAATGGCATTGACCTCGGCATGAGCGGTCGGATCGTTGTCACGCAACACCGAATTGGATGCCACCGCCAAAATATTGCCGCTTTCATCAATAATGGCCGCACCGAACGGACCGCCGATATTTTCATTCATTGTTTGGCGCGCACGCTCAAGTGCCTTTTGCATAATTTCATTCATATTCGTTTTCCCCCATTTATAACTTGCATTTAATTTAACATTATCATATTTATAAATGGTAAAAAGGAGAAAAACAATGTTAAAATATATTCTGATTCTTATTGCCGTTGCTGCTCTTGTCGGCGGAATTGCCTCCCTGATACACATACGCAATGTCAATGCAAAAAATCAAAAAGAAATGGCTCAATACGAAAACGGTACCGAATACACCAACAACTTGGGCAAAGTGCTTGTAATGTATTATTCTATGAGCGGACAAACCGCAAAAATTGCCACGCAAATTGCCGAACTAACCAACGGTGAATTATATGAAATCACAACCGAAGAAGTTTATTCTTCACCATCGGTTTATGTTAAAAGTAAAAAAGAAATCGAGAGCAAAAATTATCCGAAACTTACAAAAGCATTACCGAATTTTGCCGATTACGACATTATTTTTGTCGGCGGTCCGGTTTGGTGGTACACAATGGCCGTGCCGTTATTCAGTGTGCTTGAAAATGCCGATTTTGCCGGTAAAAAAGTTGTGCCGTTTTCCACGCAGGGGAGCAATTACGGCGCATTCTTTGAAGACTTTAACAAGCTTGCGAAAAATGCCGACATTCAAACTTCGGCAAACTTCAATAATATGAAGCCGGAATACGATTCACAAGTTAAAAACAAAATTATCGATTGGTTGAATCGGTTATAGTGGTTCTCTTTTGATATTTTAATCTCCGGACACAAGCTGTTCGGGGATTTTTTTATTTATTTTCCTCTGACATTTGAAGGTGCCACAATGCTGCAAATTTTCCGGCATTTTTCAAAAGTGCCTCCGGCGTTCCGTCTTCAGTAATCCGACCGTGTTCAATCACCACTATTCTATCCATATTTTTAAGTGTAGAAAGTCGGTGCGCTGCCACAATCACGGTTTTATCTTTTATCAATTTTTTCAAAGATTTTTGAATATAGTTTTCTGACTCACTGTCAAGCGCTGATGTTGCCTCATCTAACAGTAATATCGGCGCATTTTTCATCACAGCGCGCGCTATTGCCACCCGTTGTCGCTGTCCGCCCGAAAGCTTGATGCCTTTGTCTCCGACAAGAGTGTTATATTTTTGAGGCAAATCTTCGATAAACTCAGACAAATACGCGATTTTCGCCACTTGTTTGATTTGCTTTGCGGTTGTCTTAAAAGTGCCGTATGCCATATTATCGGCAATACTGCGGTGAAACAGAGATGTATCCTGCGGAATAAATGCGATAAGCTTATGCACATTTTCTTGCGGCAATTCGGTAATATCCCGACCGTTAATAAAAATACAGCCGTGCGGCGTATTTTCTAACCTAAGCAACAGATGTAACAAAGTTGTTTTACCGCTGCCTGAAACACCGACCAAGCCGACTTTTTCACCGGCCTTAATTTTTAAGTTCAGTTTATGCAACACCAGGGGATTGCCTTCATACGCAAAATCAAGATTTTTAATTTCCACATCTTTTATCGGTGCATGCAAAGCGCGTGCATTTTCCGCATCGGTAATTTGCGCCGGTTCATTAAATATTTTCAGATTTTGTTTTAAAAGTGACAGACGGTATGTCATTCCGGCAACTGTATCATACATTCCGTAAATTGTGCCGAGCAGACTGCCGCCGACAACCGTAAAGATATATACGACATCTCCGACGCTTATTTGCCGGTGCACCCACAAATATACCGCCGCAGACATCAACACGCAGAAAAACAGCAATGAACTCAACCCCAAAACTGCTTTATTGCGTTTGCGTAACCAAACATCTAAATTAGAAACTTTGTTCAGCGAATCTATTTTCTGACCTAAGTTTTGCGTTTCACGCTTTGCCGTGCCGAAAATTTTAATTAAGAAAAAATGATTGATTTTACCGACCGCACGACCGAATAATTCGGCATATTTTTGCTCAACCGCGTTGGCAGTTTGTTTTGCCGTCTGCGCCGTAAAATAAAAAAGTCCGAAGCACAGCATCAAGCTGATAAAAGTCCAACAGGCAAAAATTGTTGAAATTCGTGACAACAACACCAAAATCACAATCAATCCGCATAACGGCCGATAAATACCGAAACAAAAATCTCCGAGAGAGCTGTATGCCGCAATACTGCGCCGACATTGCTCTATTTTGGTCATCAAATCGCCGGCGGCATATTGCTTAAAAAAGCGCGGTTCACGTTTGAGCAAAATATCAAACAAATCACCGCGAATATCTAAACTAATCGGTGATAACACGCAATATTGCAATATCAACATCACACCGTATTCGCATATCGGCAATGCCAATGAAAATCCGACAATCAGCGCAAACAATATAACCACATTGTGCCACACGTCTTGCGTTACCGTTCCGTTACTGATTAAATCTACCATTTTTGCCATATACCACGGCGCCAACTGTTCAATCAGCATTGTCAACGGTATCAATATTGCCAATCCCGACAAGGCACCGCGCACGCGCCCGTAGTAGTGTTTGATAAATACCCAACGGGAAGAAGTAAAATTGTTATTCATCTTTGCCTCCTCCGAGTTGTTGCTGTTTCCAAAATTCAGCAAAACGACCGTTTTCTTTGCGGCTCAAATCGGTAAAACTTCCTTCTTCAACAATTTTACCTTTTTCGAGCACAACAATCCGGTCCATATTGCGCAGTGTTGACAATCTGTGTGCAATTACCAAGACGGTTTTGTGCTGCAGCAGAGCGTCTACCGCTTTTTGAATATATAACTCGCTTTCACTGTCGAGCGCTGATGTCGCCTCATCTAAAATAAGCAACGGTGCATTTTTTAAAAAAGCCCGCGCAATGCCGATGCGTTGCTGTTGACCGCCTGAAAGTTTGTTTTCGGCATTAAGAACGGTGTCGTATTTTTGCGGCAGCGCCTCTATAAATCCATCGGCAAACGCCTTTTGTGCCGCCGTCTTTATTTGCGTTTCAGATGCCTGAGGATAAGCATAAGCAATATTTTCCGACACGCTCGCTTCCATTACCTCCGTTGTTTGCGGCACATAACCGATGCCCTGATGCAAACTGTCTTGTGTTACAGCGGAAATGTCTTGCCCGTCGATTATTATGCTTCCCTTTTGCACATCATACAAGCGCAACAACAAATTCACAAGCGTTGATTTTCCGCTGCCGGATACGCCGACGAGTCCGATTTTCTCTCCCGCTTTAACCTTAAATGAAAAGTTCTTGAAAATCGGCTTTTGCCCCTTATACGCAAACGTGATGTTCTTAAACTCCACCGCACCGGATGTTATTTTAAGTTCTGAAGCATTCGGCTTTTCCGGTAAATCGTGCAACACGGAAAAAGGTTCCAAATCTTTTTTAAGGCGTGCAATTTCACCGGCATAAATAACCGTGCGATGCAACAAAAAACTTACCGTTGATGCCACACTCTGCAACAACATATACGTCATAACCAAATCGGCACCGGACATTTGTCCTGTTTTCCATAACCATACCCCATAAAATAAAATACTCAGGCATACAATTTGAAAAAACAGCTTTTCGCCCGAACCTTGCAACGTTTCAATATTGACCGATTTATTCGTAATTCGATTTTCTTCCGCCATCAGTTTTCGCACACGACGGCTTTCAAAGTCAAATCCGTTAAACAAACGCACAAAAAAACTGTTTTGCAAAGCATCTACCATATTGCCGGTTACTTGATTGCGATATGCAGTCATCTGCGCGCGCAGATTTACGGAAAATTTCGATGCCTTCCACAAAATAAACACGGCAATCACAAGTGTTGTCGCAAACATAATCCCCAACTTGACGCTCGCCATCAACAGCAGACCGAAGGTGAACAGCAAGCTTATGTAACCAAACACATAATAAGTGTACACACGATACATTACCGGAATATCTTCCGCTAAATCCTGCCATTTTTGCGCCAACGAACCGGACATATTATCCGCATAATACCCGACCGAATGCCCCATCAAATACGCAAACAAATCCATACTCAGTTCTTTACGCACAATCGGCCGCAATCGCATCAAACTCAAAAAAGAAGTCAGCATCTCTGCCAAATATTGCACCAAACCGGCAACAAGCAAACAACCGAGCAAAACAAAAAAACGTTGTCTGACTTCAGAAAATTCGGTGTTTGCACCAAACAATGCAATCAGGTGGGAAAAAATATAAGGCATAATTTTGACGCTGAAAAGCTCAAACAGCGACGCACATATTATTGAAGCCGACAACCATTTATGCCGCCACGCATATATCCACATCAGCTTAAAAGGATTGCTCGGAAACGGTTTCATCAGAATACTCCTTTCAGCTTTGCATAAATTCCCTCAACTTTGGCAACGCTTTGACCGCATCTGCCCGCCCCATTTGATAGACCACACGCAATATTTTCAGATTTTTTTCGGTATGGCTGATTTTGATATGCCGGCTCGGACGAATTACAAACGCCTCACCTTTTTGCTGCGCCTTTTCGATATATTCGAGTTCTTTGTTATAACTTTCCTTTAATTTTTTAAATGCCTCGATAAATTCCGGATACCGTTTGTAACACAATTTTGCCAACCAATTTACCAAAGGATAATTTTTTTCGGCATAGCCGGCCGCGTGTGTTTGCACCACAACACAATGTTTATAGCCCATTTGTTGAAATGCTTCGAGCGGAATACTGTCGGTCACACCGCCGTCAAGCAATTTTTTGCCGTCAATCTCGCTGTGATGCGACAAAAACGGGATTGATGCCGACGCGCGCAAATACGGCATTTTTGTGCGCAATTCATCACAATAAATATATTCGGCTTTACCGGTTTCCATATTGCTGCACGTCACATAAAACTTAGTCGGAGATTGTTCAAATGTTTTGTGGTCAAACGGAAAAAGTTTCTCCGGCAAATCGTGATAACAAAATTCTTCACCGACCAAATTGCCTGTCGTAAGCCAAGAATATAAGCTCATATAGCGCTTGTCTTTGGCATATTTTAAGGTGTAGCCGATGTTACGACCACGCTGTTCGGAAACAAATGAGCAACCGTGAATCGCGCCGGCAGAAACACCGATAACACCGTCAAACATAATACCGCGCTCTAAAAACACATCAAGCACGCCGGCGGTATAAATCGCCCGATGCGCGCCGCCTTCAAGCACTAATCCTCTTTTGCCGAATTGTCCGGACACGGTGTTACCTCTGTTACAACTGTTTTACCATCGGTCGGCATTGCCTCTCTGTCACCGTTTTGATTACGGCAATATCCTTCGATTAAAATGCCTTTTTTATATTTTGCAACGCCGATTTTTTTGCCACGACCGTTGTAAAAGACGGCTTTACCGTCTAACACACCTTCTTTATATGTGGCTGTTGCCTGAAGAACGTGACTGACATAAAATGTTTCATATTTCCCGTGGCGACGGCCGTTTTTGTAATTAACACGTTTAATATTAAAACCGTGATAGTCGATTGTATTGCTGACACCGTCTTTTTTACCGTTTTTGAATCTGCTTAAGGTATACGGTTGCAAAGCCATTTTAAGTTCGGCCTCTATTTCTTCGGCATTACCTTCATTCCGTCTTTGAGCGCGTTTCAATTTGCGGATTTTCCGCTGATTTTTAGATTGATGTTCAGGTTCATCACCCTCAACAGCCCAACCGTTGAGCAATTTATTATTGTCATCATAGCAAGTTTCAATATATGTTTCGGCATTATAATCGCAATGATTGACTTTGGTGTGCTGTTTGGCTTGTGCATTCGAAATGCTCAAAAAAACAGCTGTCACACTCCAAAGCAAAATATTTTTCATTTTTGTTCCTTTGTAAAAATTCGGCTTTTCGCCCGCAAGCACAATGCTGATATGCTGTATCATATACCATATATCCCGTCAATTTTCAAGATAAAATCATCGGCTCGGCACAATTTTAAAGCCCTACGTTGCCGCAGGGCCTTAAATATTATTAAGATATGCTATTTGTCCTATTGTTTGCCTTTGACTTTTTCAACAACTTGCGGGGTTACATCAACCACATAATTGGTATTCACAGCCACCGCACGATTCATAAAGATAACCGATATATTTTGTTCGGTCGCAAGTTCTGCTAATGCAGTATTTATTTTACCCAAAGTTTCTTGCATCGATTGGCTGTATGATTTCAGCAAATCATCACGTTTCATCTCGAGCGGCTTTATCGAAAGGTTTAACATTTTCTTTTTCATTTTTTCATCTTTGATACCTTTGATAGCGGACTGTGCTTCTTTGACTTGCGCATCTAAATTATTTATATCTTCTTCAAATTTTTGATTTGCCTCTTTCAAGCCGATATTTTTCACCGCTTCATCCATATTAAACACATAAATTTTACGATTGTTATCCACCATTTTTCGGCTGTTATCGGCATTTTCCGATAAACTGTTCTCCAAAGTCGACACACCTTGTTCTAAGCTCGTTAAACGCTTCGAGAGTATAATATTTTGCCACGCAAGAAATCCGCCACCGCAAACAATTAAAACAATCAATACGGCCTTTCCAATGCTCGAAAGACGTTTATTTGATTTTTTTTCTTGCTGTTTTTCTTCAATGTTTGATTTTTCGATTTGCTTATTTTCATTTTTTTTTGCCATAACAAAATCCTTTTTGCAAAATGATTGACCGATGATATACCGAGGTATCTGTGTGCAATTTATTACTTTTATTTGATATTTGCAAGTATTTTTTGTGCTCAAAAAAAATACGGGGAGAAATCATCTCCCCGTATTTTGATTAGATATTCGCTATTGATTAGAACGAATAGGTTACGCCCATACGATAGCTTGCATCACTGCTGTCGCTCCAAGACATACCTGCATTAAGCATCAAGTTGTCTGTGATGTTGTGGAAACCACCGACTGCAACAGCACCGTGTCCGCCGTAAGCACCTGTTCCGAGCGAGAGCGAAGTCTTACCATGAGCACGCGGGTTCGGAACCAAAGCCGACATTGCAGCCATTGATGCCATACCTCTGCGGAACTCGTGGTGTAACTCTTTCAAGTCTCTCCAAGTTGTGTTCACGGTATCTGTCAATTGATACATATCCTCATCCAAAACTTTGATTGCATCTGTCAGGTTGGTTGTATCAGACAAGAAGTAAGTATCTTCGAGTTCCGAAACATTACCGATTGCCGTATTAACTGCAGCAATGTTTTGGTTGACCGTATTTTGAGCGCTGACGTTGTTAATAACTTCTTTGCCCAACTGATCAGCCGTACCGATTTGTGAAGCAATATCGCTCAAAACATCGGCCACACTATCTCTCTCAGCTAACACATAATCGTTAGAACCGTTTTTGTTGGTAATCGAACTACGGTCACCGATAGCGTTATCCAAGCTGACCAAGTGCATTTCAACCGTTGTGCCTTGAGCAAGGTTAGAATGCGAGCCGGTTGTGGATTCAATTCCGCCGGTTGTGTTCACTTTTTCACCATCGAACAAGCCGTGGATTTGGCCGAGCGTTGAATTGAGGTTGTTCAAAGCCGAAACCACTGTGGTCGGAACATTTTCACCGCCGTTGGTCAGGTTCTTCAGCTCTAACGACAAGTTCTTCAAGTCACCGATTGAAGCGTTAACCGCTGCAATATTTTCGTTGACCGTGTTTTCAGAGCTTACGCCGTTGTTATGAGCAACTTCCGAACGCGAAGCAATACTGTCTAATACTTCACCCGAACCGATGTTGCTGCCAAGTTGCGATACAGCCTGTGTCAAATCTTTGTCGGTCATAGAACCAACGCCGTATTGAACACCGACCTCTGCAAAGTTCATATCACCGATGTGGTCGGTATTGGCAACAACTTGTTTGTCAACTTGAGCAATTGCTTGTGACAGGTTGCCCGCACCTTTGGCAAAGCCCTCATATTCTTCAGTCGCAAACTGCTTAACGTTACCGATAGCTTGGTCAACTGCCTTCAACGAGTCAGCAACAGATTCGCTTGATGTCAAGACATTAGCGCCTTCGTATGTTCTGTCACCGATAGCATTGTCCAAAGCATCTAACTGGTCAGCAACCGTTTCTTGACCTGTCTTGCCAAGATTTGTGCCATTTTTATCAACACCCAAGGTCGCTACATCGCCAACCGTTGCATTAACAGATTCAACCGTTGCCAAAACTTTCGAACCGTCGGCATAGCTCTCAGATGTAATCGGAGCCGTGCCGGTATCGATTTGTGTAACAACTTCATCACCGAGTTTCAAGCTATCCTTAAAGGCACCGCTCAAAGCGTCGATGTTACCGTCGGCAATCGTTACCATCTTACCGTCTTCACCGATGGAAGTAATCGAACCGTCAGCCCCCATTTGAACACCTTGTGCAAGAGCACCTGCATCATCTGTGCTACCGACAAGTGCGCTGTTGCTGGCTGTGATGTTGCCGTCGGCAATCGTGACTTCGCCTTCATCGTTCTTCGAAACGAATGAACCGTCAGCCGCGATTTGAGCACCTTTAACCAATTCGCCGGTTCCTTCATCAACTGTGCCGACTGTCAAGCTTTCATTGAACTGACCGTTGTTAACCGAGATGTCATCGACTTCGATTTCCGCTGCGTCAATCTTACCGCTGGCTGTGATGTTGCCGTCGGCAATCGTTACCGTCTTACCGTCTTCACCGATGGAAGTAATCGAACCGTCGGCACCCATTTGAACGCCTTCTGTCAATGTGCCGTCTGTACCAACCTTGCCGGCTGTTACAGCGTTGCTGGCAACAACTGAGCCATCTGCGATTTCAACCGTTTCGCCGGCTGCATTTTCGGTCTTGATAGCACCATCTGCGATTTCAACCGTTTCGCCGGCTGCATTTTCGGTCTTGATAGCACCATCTGCAATATCAATCGTGTCGCCGGCTGCGTTTTCGGCTTTAATCGTGCCGTTTGCAACTGTCACTTTATTACCGTTTGCGTCAATAGAAGCAATCGAGCCGTCAGCACCCATTTGAACGCCTTTTGTCAATTCGCCGTTTTCATCAACTGTTCCGGCTGTTACAGCGTTGCTGGCAACAACTTCACCATCTGCGATTTCAACCGTTTCGCCGGCTGCGTTTTCGGTCTTGATTGTGCCGTTGGCAACTGTCACTTTATTACCGTCTTTATCGATAGAGGCAATCGAGCCGTCAGCACTCATTTGAACGCCTTCTGTCAAGTTGCCGTTTTCATCAACTGTTCCGGCTGTTACAGCGTTGCTGGCAACAACTGCGCCACTGCCGATTTCAACTGTATTTCCGTCTTCGTCGATAGAAGTAATCGAGCCGTCGGCCTTCATTTGAACGCCTTGTGCCAACTCGCCGTCTGCACCGGTTGTGCCGATGGTTGCACTGTTGCTGGCTGCGATGTTACCGTCTAACATTGAAGTTTCGCCGATGATGTTACCTTGTGCATCTTTCGTGACTGCCGAAACACCACCCTTGCTAATTACAACTTCGCCCATCATCTGGTCATCTCTGTTCGTGCTGGTAGCTTTGATTTCACCGTGGTCGAGTTTGATTTCTTCTTTCACAACACCGTTACCATCTGCGAATTTCGCCGTCACGGCACCGTCAGCTATTTCAACCGACTTGGTATTGGCGTTTGTGGTTCCCGGAATTGCTTCTTCAACCGTCGAAACAATCGAGCCGTCAGCCTTAATGGCAACATTTGTGCCGTCTGCATCACCGACCGTTACGCCTTCGTTGAAGACAGCATTCTCTGCCTCAACTTTATCAGCCGTTACGGTGTCGAATTCAGCACTCTCGGCTTCAATTGCGTCAGCCGTTACTTTGCCGTCTGCGATGGTTACATCTTTTTCGCCGTCGCCGATAACAACCTTGCTGCCGTCACCGTCGCCGCTCAAATCAGAGTCAATCGTGATACCGAACGACTTGCCGGAAGCTTTGCTCGAACCGAGAACAATCTTTTGTGCAGCTGCATCAACCAAAATACCTGTGTTAACACCGTCTTTAAGGGTCGAAATAGCAACAGTTTTATCTTCAGGGTCGAAGACCATACCGGTTTCTTCCGTGCCGATTGTGATACTGCTTGCCAAGTTACCGAGAACGATTGGTTCATGAACCCATTCACCGGTTTCTGTATTGAAATAACCGCCGGCAAATCTTCTGTTGACATATTTTTCAATATTGCCCGCAGATTCATCAATTTTAACATCCAAGTTATTCAAGACCTCAACAATATCGTCGCCTGCAACATCTGTGCTAACTGTCTTGAAGTCACCGATAATTGCATCCAATCGTTGCAATTGGTCAGCTACCGTCACGGCATCTGCTAAGAAGTTGTTGCCGGTCATACCTTTAACATTGCCGACCGTCGCGGAAATCGTCTGGATTGTAGCCAATGTATCGGCTGCGGCATTTTCCGAAGTGATAACACTGCCAGTATCAATCTTGCTGACTTTGTTATCCAACGTCAAGCTTGCGGCCTTAACATCGCCGGCAACCACAATCGAACCGCCTTCAATCGTAACTTGAGCATTATCTGCACCGAAGGTTGCTTTACCCGCGACAGTCAAATCTGTGCCGACTTCAACCTTGCCGGTGGTGCTCAAATCACCTTCACCGATAACGATTTGATGGTTTTCATCACTACCAATGGTGGTCGTCTTTTCATCGCTGTTAACAGTCAGGCCGTAAATTGCACCGTCTTCGTCAGAAGTGGCAATGCTTACGGTTTTTGTCTTACCGTCAATTGCAACACCTGTTGTCAATTTGCCTTCTTCGTCTTGAGTGTTCAAGCTGATGGCGCCATTGACGCTGTCAACCGAAACAATGCCTTTGGCTTGACCGATGGTTGTGCTGTCTGCCAAGTCACCTAAAGCAACCGTTGTTCCAGCGCCGTTACCGTGAACTTCAACCTTTGTCGCATAGCTACTGGTTTGACCTTGCAATTCGTTAATTGCGGCAACCAAGTTGCTCTTGTCGTTTGTTGTCAAGCTATTAAGGTTACCCTCAACTCTTTCGGCACGAGACATTTCTGAGTTAATCGCTGCAACCAAGTTTCTCTTGTTGTCTGTTGTCAAGTTCGTCAAATCACCCTCAACGCTTTCGGCACGAGACATTTCTGAGTTAATCGCTGCAACCAAGTTGCTCTTGTCGTTTGTTGCCAAGTTCGTCAAATCACCCTCAACATCTTTGGCGCGCTGTTCTTCTATGTCAACATCCTCTGCTCTGTCTAACGTTTCTTGATACAAAGCTTCATCCAAAGCGAGCAAGTTCTCGGCAACACTTACCGAACGATTAATCGGTTGTTCGCCAGGACCATAGGTTCTGTCTACACCATAAATATAGTGTGTGCCGCCTTGCGGATCAATAACCTGTTCACCGGTTACGGAATCGGTTTTTCTTAAACCTTTGATTTTACCGATGGAGCTGTCTAAGCTCATCAAGTTGCCGGCCACAGTATTGTCTGCGCTGAATGCGGCAACTGTCAGATGACCGCCTTCGCTTGATGTTATCTTGCCCAACTTCGCACCAATATTGTCACCTAAACCTTCTATGGCCTCGTTTACGCTGGCTTTTGTTGCTACAATCTTGCTGTTGTCATCATCCTCTGCCACTACATCAACACTGGTCAAGTCAGAACCGCTCAAAACCAACTTCGGCGTTGTTACGCTTATGGTGCCTTTGACCGTATCTGCTGTCAATGCTGTCGTCTTGATTCCGGCGCTTGCTGTCAGCAAGTCGCTAAACGTCTTCTTTCCGGAAACTGTCTCATCGCCTGCTTTATGAACCGCTGCACCGTCTACCGCGTTAATGGCTTCGACTAAGCTCCATGTTCCTGTTGTGCTTGGTTTAGCAGCATTGCCTGTCAAATCAGCCAACTTACCCTCAACTCTTTCGGCACGAGTTGTTTCTGCATCAATCGCACCTTGCAAGACGCTTTCTGCGTCCTTCGCACGCGTGTTTTCTGAGTTAATCGCTTCTACCAAGTTGCTTCGTGTCAAACCTGCGTTCAAGTTCGTCAAATTACCCTCAACACCTGTGGCGCGCTGTTCTTCTATGTCAACATCCTCTGCTCTGTTTAACGTTTCTTGATACAAACCTTTATCCAAAGCCGTCAAGTTCTCGGCTACCGTCGTTCTGCGTGCCGCTGAGCCTGGAGCATCAGATGTTCTACCCGAAATGTAGTGCGTTTTGTCGCCGGAAATCGTGCCGTCAGGGTTCTTAATCGAAGATTGGTCTACTTCGCCGATAGAACGGTCTAACGCCATCAAGTTATCGGCTACCGTGTTACCTGCCCCAAACGCTGAGGCTGTTCTTTGAACCAAGTTACCCTTATTGGCGCCAAGTGAACCCAACTTCGCATCAATATTGCCATCTAAACCTTCTATGGCCTTGTCTACGCTGGCTTTCGTTGCTACAATCTTGCTGTTGTCAGCATCCTCTGCCACTACATCAACACTGGTCAAGTCAGAACCGTTCAAAACCAACGTCGGCGTTGTTACGCTTATGGTGCCTTTGACCGTATCTGCTGTCAATGCTGTCGTCTTGATTCCGGCGCTTGCTGTCAGCAAGTCGCTAAACGTCTTCTTTCCGGAAACTGTCTCATCGCCTGCTTTATGAACCGCTGCACCGTCTACCGCGTTAATGGCTTCGACTAAGCTCCATGTTCCTGTTGTGCTTGGTTTAGCAGCATTGCCTGTCAAATCAGCCAACTTACCCTCAACTCTTTCGGCACGAGTTGTTTCTGCATCAATCGCACCTTGCAAGACGCTTTCTGCGTCCTTCGCACGCGTGTTTTCTGAGTTAATCGCTTCTACCAAGTTGCTTCGTGTCAAACCTGCGTTCAAGTTCGTCAAATTACCCTCAACACCTGTGGCGCGCTGTTCTTCTATGTCAACATCCTCTGCTCTGTTTAACGTTTCTTGATACAAACCTTTATCCAAAGCCGTCAAGTTCTCGGCTACCGTCGTTCTGCGTGCCGCTGAGCCTGGAGCATCAGATGTTCTACCCGAAATGTAGTGCGTTTTGTCGCCGGAAATCGTGCCGTCAGGGTTCTTAATCGAAGATTGGTCTACTTCGCCGATAGAACGGTCTAACGCCATCAAGTTATCGG
>CAMAJR010000029.1 GCA_945835885.1 uncultured Alphaproteobacteria bacterium | reverse complement strand
GCAAACGCCGACGTGAGAGTTTCATACGTTGCTGTGCGGCTTTGGGTGTTATAAAGCAGCAATATAATCACTTTGCGGCGATTGCACGGCGTCTTAGGAGATTGTCCAAGGACGTCTTTGCCTCCTTCGCCTGTCGGCTCAGAATAATGTGCTTGCTTTTTCAACAATTTTGTTAAAAAGAACGTTGCTTATTAAATGTTACAAAGCGGTAACTTTTTGTGTGTTGCGCAACTTGGTAAAATACACTAAATTGCAAGGCAGTGATAACTTTTAACAAGGAAATGAGACAATGACAAACAAACCAAATGACCCGATTTATCTTTTTGATTGTGCAACCACACAAAAAATCATCGGACAAGAAAAATTTTTAGACGCTTTTAAAAACATCCTGAACCACGGTGCTTATTGCCAAGGTCCGGAAACAAAAGAACTTGACAGCAAACTTGCCGAATATGCAGGCACAAAATATTGCTCAACCTGCGGTTCGGGAACCGATGCTTTAACCCTTGGCCTTATGGCTTGGGATGTTAAACCGGGTGATGCCGTGTTTGTATCTTCATTCACATTTGTTGCTTCGGCAGAAGCGCCTGTTTTGCTTGGTGCTACGCCGATTTTTGTGGATTCGGACCCGAACACATACAATATGGACCCTGAAGATTTGAAACACGCCATTGCGATGGTTAAGGCCGAAGGCAAATTGAACCTCAAGGCCGTTATCGCGGTAGATATCTTCGGCTCTCCGTGCAACTATGATGAAATTATGAAAATTGCGCACGAAAACGGTATGAAAGTGATGTCCGACTCTTGCCAAAGTTTCGGCTCTGTTTATCACGGACACAATGCCGGCTCGATTGCCGATATGAGTGCAACCTCGTTCTACCCGACTAAGCCGCTCGGCGGTTATGGTGACGGCGGTGCAGTGTTCACCAACTCTAACGAAGAAAACGAATTGGTTAAATCTTGCCGTGTTCACGGTATGTCGCCTGAGGACCACTACGACAACGTGCGTTTGGGTATGACCGGTCGTATGAACTCGTTCCAAGGTGCCGTTTTGCTCCTTAAATTGACGCAATTCAAAAAAGAATTAGAGAATCGTTATCGTGTGGCTTCGCGCTATGACAACGAACTCAGCAACTACTATGGTAAGCAAAAGATTTTGGATAACTGTCGCTCGGCGTATGCGCTTTATACGATTCACTGTGAGGATCGTGATGAATTAATGACATATCTTAAAGCCAACGGTATTCCGTGCGGTGCATATTATCCACGCCCGGTCAATACACAAACCGCTTATGCCAAGTGGAACACACGTTCTTTGCCGGTTTGCGAAAAGCTCTCCAAAACGGTATGCAGCTTGCCGATGACTCCGTATTTGACAGACGAACAACTCGATTACATCATCGAAAAGATGAACGAATTTGCGGCGCAAAAAATGAACAAAGCCGCATAACCTGCTCTATACAGAGATTACCACACCCAAACAGCCGATTACAATGTCGGCTGTTTTTTTCGTTTTATTTAACAAAATTGTTGAAAAAGCAAGCACGTCATTTTGAGCCACAGGCGAAGGAGTCGAAGACGTCCTTGGACAATCTCCTAAGGCGCCGTGCAATCGCCGCTTTATAACGCACGAGGTCGCACAACGAGAGTGGAAATCCTCACGTCGGCATTTGGCTCCTCAAGATGACAAAAAAGAAAACGCTCCTCAGAATGACCGTCATACTCTTTGCGCATAATTTCAACAAATTCGTTTAATAGAGCGTTTTTTTTAACGCAACCGAATCACAAAAAAAAGAGGCGCTTCCTGTTAAGGAAACGTCTCTTTCTTTGAGTATGCCACCAACCGATTAGCAGCAGAGCTCCTTTGGTGGCTGGAATGTTGCCTCCTGCACCGACATAGGCTCGCCCATCGGCTGGTCGTAGAACTTTGTTCCGCAAGCACGGAAGTAGCCCAACACCTTGTATGAGTTCAGGCGTCCGTCGTTGCCCCACCAAACGATATAGTTACAACCGTAACAGTCGTTCTCGTCGGTGATGTTAATCATCGGCGTGGTCAGGAACTCGAGACCTCCCCACAGGGCTCCAAACACGTTGACGTCGCTGTATGCCCATGAGGACACGGCGTCTGCCTTCGGCACATAGAGGTCGTAGTCGAATTCGTGATTATTGAACTTATACTTCTTCTCCAGCACCTCCTTGGGCATGGCGTAGAACTCGTTCTTAATCACGTTCTGGACAGCCACCTTGGTGTCGTCCAGTTCGACGCAGTGCTCCTCGTAACCGTCAATGACCGTCTTGATGGTCTCACCGGGCTTCACGTTCCACCAAACGCGGATTGGCTCTTGCTTCACGGCCTCATAAACACCGTGCTTCTTGGCCATCTTTTTGCCGTGCTCGTAGAAAGAGTTGATGAAGAAATACTTCACACCGATTTCATTATAAAGCACCGATGGCATTGGCACCTCAACACCATCCATCAAGGCAACTGCCTTGCCGTTGCGAACAGTGATGAAGTTGCCTTTATTCTTTACTTCTTTCTCTACAACCTTCACGAACATAACATTCTCAGCGGTACGGAATACATGGTTCATTGCATTCATACTCTTACCTCATCCGATTACTCCCTTTCAGGACTCACGGACGGGTGAATTTGTTCTCTGCTCTATCTCTCGGAATTGAAAAAAAGAATCAACAATCTGACATTAAAAATATCTGACTGCACGGCATATTTTGCTGTTTTCGTCGGTTACTGTGCTTCGCCAACTGTCCGTTTTTCTTCTTTTATTTCAACGTTATTCTGCATTCATATCATAAAACACAAGCGCAAAACTTATCCTGCTTATAAAACAGAGGGGTAATAATATATATATATTTTTCTTAATCCTTATGGTATTAGGATTTCAGTATAACATCATTTTTGAATTTTTGCAATCATTTCGCCAAACGAATCGACAGAAACAAAGCATAAAACGTGCTTTTCAATCTTTAAACAAGTCATAATTCGGGATTCGGTCGAATTTTTCTTTGAGGTGCTGATAGGCCTCGGAGATTTGTTTGAACTTTTCTTCCGCCGACGAATCCTCTTTGTTGATGTCCGGATGATATTTTTTTGCCATTTTCTTATATTGCTTTTTGAGCGTTTCCGGATTTATGTCGCGAATATCCATTTCAAGTGTTTTGATATGTTTGCGTTCTTCTACCGTAAAATAAATGCCATCGGCGGAATACTCGCGGTTACCGTCGGACGGATTATCATACCCGTCATCAAAAAACGCCGCTTCTTCCCACAAATCGTAGCCGAACTGATAACGCACTTTCGATTTAAAATGCCGAAAGAATCGCTTTTTATTTTTTTCTTCGTCTGCATCGGTATGGCCGTCGGCATAATAGTTCCACTTTTGATTATATTCTTCAACGTGTTTAAGGCAAAACCAGTAATATTCTTTGAGAGTCCTGTCTTTCGGCGCCCGATATTCGCCTTTTTCTTGGCAATCGGGGTGGTCGCAAATATGCACAACGTTATCGTCGTTTTGCGGAGCATAATATTTTTTTGAGCGTTTCATAACCATAATTCATCAACTTCATCAATACCGATTTTTTTAATGTAACCCTGTTTATAAATAATGACAAGAAGTTTGCATTCGAATTGCGCAAAATATATGCTTATTTTAAAATTTAGGAGAAAATTATGCCAGAATTACCTGAAGTCGAAACAATCAAACGAACCGTAGAAAAATATATTACAAACGCCAAAATCATCAACACAACCGTGCGCCAACCAAAGCTGCGCGAATCCGTTCCGCCCGATTTTGCCGAGCGAATCAGCAACGCCCGAATCATCGGTTTGCGCCGAATCGCCAAATATATGCTTATGGATTTAGATAACGGATTGACAATTATCTGGCACTTCGGTATGAGCGGCAAAATCAAAATCGAATCGACAGCACCCGCCAAATTTGAAAAACACGACCATATTATTCTCGAAACAGACAACACCGTTCTGATTTATAACGACCCGCGTCGATTTGGTATCGTGACCTTGTGCGAATCCGATGGATTAAGACAACACCATTGTTTTAAGCGCATCGGACTCGACCCGTGGGATACAAATTTGACCGCCGAATATCTGCACGCCAAATTGGCGAATCGCAAATGCGCCATTAAATTAGCCCTGTTAAATCAAGAAATTATCTGCGGAATCGGTAATATTTACGCTTCTGAAATTCTGTATCGAGCGCGAATCCGTCCCGATCGCAACTGCGAATCCGTATCATTACGGGAGTCCGCCGCAATCGTTGACAACACACGAATCGTTTTGCAACAAGCGATTGATGCCGGCGGCTCGACCATTCACGACTATCAGCGTCCCGACGGCGATATCGGCTACTTTCAAGAACAACATTGCGTTTATGATAAAACCGGACAACGCTGCCCGAATTGCCGCTGTAATATTGCAAAAACCGGCGGCATAAAAAGAATCGTGCAAGCCAATCGTTCAACTTTCTATTGCCCCGTTTTGCAAAAATAAAACAAAAAAACGACGCAACTCGGGCTTTTTTGTAAAAAAATTATGAAAAAATTGTTGACTTTACCCCGCGCATATAGTTATAAAAGCTAACAGAATAAATTTTAGATTAACACTTTTTAATAGGAAGAAAAAAATATGGCCAATCATAAGTCGGCAAAAACGAGAATTATACATAACCAAAAACGCGCTCAAATCAACGGCGCTCGCAGAAGTCGTGTCAGAACATTCGTTAAAAAAGTTTTGGCTCTGATTGCTGAAAACAATAAAGAAGGCGCAGCGGCCGCTTTCAAAACAGCAGAAAGCGAAATGATGCGCGCAGCACAAAAAGGTGTGTTTAAAAAGAATACGGCTTCACGCACGGTTTCTCGTTTAGCTCAAAAAATTAAAGCGCTTTAATTTAAAACGCACATCAAAAACGAAAAACGCAAGTTGGTTCCTTATACGAATCGATTTGCGTTTTTTTGTTGCAAATCAGATGGTTATACCACAAAAGTTTAAAAAATTGTTGTCAAGTTATTTAATTTAAATGTTCGCTAAATGTTCTCTTGAATTTACATTTTTTTCTGTTAACAATTTATTTACATTCTCGCTCGGGTAAAAAGCAAAAATTTGCATTTCCCGATTTTAGGCAGAAATGAACAACTTGTAAATTAAGTGCCAATGTCGAACGACTACATATATAAGTATCAGCTTTGGCAAACCGATTTTATAAGTGCGAAGACCAAAACAATAATATAATAAAGAATCGACGTCTCCGCATTGCTCGTTTCAGAGAGTAAAACATAGATAGTTGATTGAAAGGGACGAATAAAAATGGCTGAAGAAGCAGTATATAATGAAGGAATCTCGATAAGTGATCAATGGGAAGAAGTCTGCGGACAATTACGAATGGAATTCGGACAAACAGCATTTGACAGCTGGTTGAAACCATTAAGCGTCGCTTCGTTTGATAACGGCGTTATGAATATCGGCGCACCGACGGCATTTATGAAAAACTGGGTAATTGCCCATTATTCCGACCGTATCCATCGTATTTGGGAAAGAAAGAATCCGCAAATCAGAGAAATTAATTTTATTGTAAAAAGCGCACCTGCCGCAGAAGAATCCGCTTCATCATTTATCCGCAGCGGTGACAGCTCTTTGCTCAAACGCGTTCCGTGGACTCCGACTCCGCAAAAAATGTATGAAGTTCCGAGTGTCAACAACGATAACGACAGCTTAATGTCTAAATTGAATCCAGCCTTTACGTTTGAAAATTTTGTTGTCGGCAAAACCAATGAGTTTGCTTATGCTGCCGCGCGCAAAGTTGCCGAATCCAAGAACATTCCGTTTAATCCGCTGTTTTTGTATTCCGGAGTCGGCTTAGGCAAGACGCACTTGATGCACTCGATTGCTCAGTTTATCAAAAAAGCAGACCCTACGCGCACGGTTGTCTATATTTCTGCCGAGCAATTTCTCTATAAATTTGTGAACGCTTTGCGTTATAAAGATACGGACGCTTTTAAGGAGCAATTCCGCACGGTTGATGTGTTAATGATTGACGATGTTCAATTTTTAGCCAATAAGACCAAAACGCAGGACGAATTTTTCTACACCTTTAATTCTTTGATAGAAAGCGGCAAACAGATTGTTCTGTCCGCAGATAAATCACCGAACGATCTTGACGGCATAGAGAATCGTCTCAAATCGCGCCTTAACAGCGGTTTGGTTGCCGATATTATGCCGGCGGATTTTGACCTGCGTTTGGGTATTTTGCATAAGAAAGCCGAACAGCTCGGTGTCACTTTACCGAATAACGTGGCCGAATTTTTGGCGCAAAAAATCTCTTCAAGCATTCGTGAATTAGAGGGTTCGCTCAAACGAATCGCCGCTCATTCCCAGCTTTTGTCCGGTCATGAAATCACATTGGATATGACTCAAGATGTCTTGAAAGATATGTTGCGCTCAATAGACCGTAAAACGACAATTGATGAAATTCAGAAAAAAGTGGCGGAATACTTCAATATTTCAGTCAAAGAAATGCAATCCTCCCGTCGTGCCCGTAACGTTGCGCGTCCGCGCCAAATTGCCATGTATTTGGCCAAGCAACTGACTTCGCGCTCTTTACCGGAAATCGGACGCAAGTTTGATCGTGACCACACAACGGTTATGCACGCCGTGCGCAAAGTTGAAGAATTGCTGATTGAAGATGCTTCTATGACCGAGAGTATCGAGTCATTGCGTCGCGCTCTCGAAAACTAAAAAAATTGTTGAAGAATCTTTTTTATACTTCTTCTTTAAATGTAATTTTGGTAAAGTAGAGCATAATAACATAGAGGGTATCTAACAATGAAATTTACGATTGAAAAAGCAGTTTTGTTAAAAACTTTGGCACACGTTCAGAACATTGTGGAAAAGCGCAATACCGTGCCGGTATTATCCAATGTTCGTATTGAGGCAAGCAATGACGGTATCAGTTTTAAGGCAACCGATATGGATACGGAAATTACCGAAATTATTGATGCCAAAATTTTAGAAAACGGTGCGATTACGGCTCCGGCACATATGATGTATGACATTGTGCGCAAACTTTCGGACGGTGCTGAAGTTGAATTGACTTATCCCGATGAAAAGGACTTGCTTAAAATTGCGTCCGGTCGTTCGGAATTTTCACTTCCGACCATTGGTGTTGAGGATTTTCCGGCTATTTCCGCCGATACGCTTCCAACCAATTTTGAAATGAAGCGCGACGAGCTTAAAGACGTGATTGACCGCACGCAATTTGCCGCTTCTACCGAAGAAACGCGCTATTATCTCAATGGCTTATATATTCACCCGAAAGATGAAGGCGAAACCAAAGTGTTGCGCATTGTTGCCACTGACGGCCACCGTTTGGCTTGTGTAGAAAGTCCGTTGCCGGCCGGCGCAGAAAATATGCAAGGTGTTATTTTACCGCGCAAAACAGTCGGAGAGATTCGTAAATTGCTCGATGACACCAATGCCGAATCGATTAAAATTGCGCTTTCTGACAGCAAAGTTCGTTTTACGTTGGAAGACATTACATTGGCTTCTAAACTGATTGACGGCACATATCCGGATTATGAACGTGTTATCCCGACCGGTAACAACAAAATCTTGGAATTAAGTGTGAAAAACTTAGCAACGGCAGTTGACCGTGTTTCCGTTGTGGCGGAAAGAACACGCGCAATTAAAATGATTGCCAACAAAAACCACGTCATATTAACCACATCGAGTCCGGAACTCGGTAGCAGTGCTATTGAAGAAATCGAAGCCGTTTATGACAGCGAATCGCTTGAAATCGGCTACAACTTCCGCTATCTGTTGGATATTCTGTCCGAAATTAAAGGTGATACGGCACGTTTCAGCTTTAAGGACAGCTCATCACCGTCGGTTATTCATGACACATCGGACTCCAGCGCAATTTATGTTTTGATGCCGATGAGAGTTTAAGTTGAGTGCGTTATCCGAAAAGCTCAAAGAATTTACGGCCTTAAAGTCAGGTGTTAAACGCCTGACTTTAACTGACTTTAGAAATTATAAAAGTTTGCGTATCGAATCCGAAATTATGCCGATTGTCATTACCGGCGAAAACGGTTCGGGCAAAACAAATATTTTGGAGGCAATATCTTTTTTAACGCCTGGACGCGGTCTGCGCGGGGCACGGCTTGCCGATATCGGACGAATCCGTGCATTTGATGAACCGGATATAAACGCGCGGGCTTGGAGTGTTGCCGCCGATATTTTGAAAAACGACGAAGAACACACTATCGGCACTACCTTAAAAAGTTTCAGCAAAGAAGATGACGAAGAAGAAACTTTGCGCAGTTATGACCGGCGAATCGTCAAAATCGACCAGCAAAAACTGACTCAACAAACAGAACTCGGCAAATATATCTCGGCAATCTGGATAACGCCGCAGATGGACCGTCTTTTTTTGGGCGGCACTCAACCGCGTCGCAGTTTTCTTGACCGCTTAGTCTACGCATTTGATTTGGAACACGCCAAACGCACCGCTAATTTTGAACATCTTTACCGTCAATGGACTACGTTAATAAAATCCGGCTGCCGCGATAATTTATGGCTCGAATCGGTTGAACAAGATATGAGTTCGCTCGGTGTGGCGATTGCCGCTGCCAGACGTGAACAAATAGCACGCCTTAACACATTTATCGAAAATGAACCGGATGATATGTTTCCGAACGTGCGTCTTGAACTTGACGGCACAATTGAACATATGCTTGATTTGAAGTCGGCCTTACAGGTTGAAGATTTTTATAGCGCAAATTTAGAAAAACAACGAAAAAATGTGCTTTATAACGATTATGTTGACGGTGTCAACCGCACTGATTTCAAAGTCTTTTTTCAAAAAAAAGGAATGCCGGCGGAACTTTGCTCAACCGGTGAACAAAAAGCGTTGCTGGTCAGCATTATTTTAGCGCAAACCAAGTGTCAGATTTTATACAAGGGCTTTGCACCGATTTTGCTTTTAGACGAAGTTGCCACACACCTTGATAACCAAAAACGCGATGCACTCTTAGATAAAATTCGTGATTTGCATTTGCAAGCGTGGATTACATCTACAGAACCGCAAAACTTTGCGATTTTACATAAAGATGCGCAATTTTTCCGCCTTGAAAACGGCAACTTATTTTAAACTTGTTATTTTAAAGCGAATCCGCTATACTTTCTCCATAAATCGAATATTTAATTTTCTATAATTATGAATAAACTCGAAGTTATGTTCTTGGTAGCCGTTGTGGAAGTTGGCGAACTCAACGAATTTACCTTAGATGAACTTTCGGAATTTTGGTCTGCCTTGACCGTGTGCTGTAACGACAATGAGTTTTTTGCAAGTTTGAACAGCGAAGAACAAAAAGCCGTTACCAATGCAGTCAAGCGCCTTGAAGCCGAATTGAAAAAACGCCATTTGGAACCAATCAACTTTTTTCAGCTGATGCAAGAGAATCCGGCGCAAGTCGAGTTTTATCTCCGCAAATTCAGCTTGAGCGCATTGCTTAATTTAGAAGCTGATTTAGAAGGGTTTGAAAAAACGCAGATTGTTACTGATTTTTTGAAATTGGTCAAAAAACAAATCTATCGGAGAATACCTGTATGTTAAAAGGAGGAATTTAAACATTCCTCCTTTTTTCTTAATCTGATTTTAACGCCGCTCATATATTATTCTTCATAATTGACGCGTTTTTAATTTTGCGTTATAGTGCAAAAAAAAATATTATAAGGAGAAAAATTATGAAAACAAATGAAGCAGGTCGTTCAATGATTGAAATGCTCGGCGTATTAGCAATTATCGGTGTTTTATCCGTTGGCGGTATTGCCGGTTATGCCAAAGCCATGAGCAAATACAGAACAAACAAAACCATTGAACAAATTACACAAACAGTTGCAAGCACACGCAATTTATTTGCCGGACATAAAAATTATGCGGCACTCGGCACAGGAAGCACCAAGACTTGTTCCACAACGGACATTAACGCCAATCTTATTACCGTCGGTCACCTTGTGCCTGATGATATGATGGTTATTGATGCTGAAGATGCCTCAAAATCAAAGATTGAAAGCGCTTATGCCAGCGACGTTATCTTATCTTGCGGTGATAAAAGAGCCAGCGGCGATCAAAAAGCGTTTGTCATTATTTACCAAAATGTGCCTGAAGATTCTTGTATTGAGCTTGTTACACAAGATTGGGGCGGCGGAGCATCATCCGGTTTAGTTGCCGTATGCGTTAATGCCGATGTATCCGGTGCTCTTTTAGGCGGAAACGCCGTTTCCGATTGCTCTTTAGGAAAGTCTATGTCTGTTCTGGAAGCATCGTCTATTTGCACCAATAAAAGCAAACAAAGTGCTCCCGGCTTAAATACGATTTCTTGGAAATTTTATTAATCTTATTAAGAAAACAGCGCACACCCGCAACCCAAAAATTGCGGGTGTTTTTGTATAATCCTGAAAACACTGAATTGTTTCATCCGACAACAAAAAAGCACCCGAATTTGCTTCGAGTGCTTTTTTATGTTAATTTTGGTATCGATTATTTATTTTTCAAAATCGATTTACCGGCATAAACAGCCATATCACCGAGTTCTTCCTCAATACGAATCAGTTGATTGTATTTTGCCATACGGTCCGTTCTGGACATTGAACCGGTTTTGATTTGACCGCAGTTGGTTGCAACCGCAATATCGGCAATCGTCGTATCTTCGGTTTCACCCGAGCGGTGCGACAACACAGCCGTATAGCCGTGACGTTGAGCCATATCAACTGCCTTCATCGTTTCGGTCAAAGTGCCGATTTGGTTCACTTTAATCAAAATCGAGTTAGCAATGCCCTTATCAAACCCCATTTGCAAACGTGCCGGATTCGTCACGAACAAGTCATCGCCGACAAGCTGAATTTTTCCGCCCAAAGCGTCAGTCAACAATTTCCAACCTTCAAAATCATCTTCGGCCATACCGTCTTCAATTGAGAAAATCGGGAATTTTTCGCACAAACCTTTGTAATATTCAACCATTTGCGCATTGGTATAAGATTTGCCCTCGCCTTCCATTTCATACTTGCCGTTTTTATAAAATTCGGAAGAAGCGGCATCAAGAGCCAACACAACATCTTCACCCGGCTTATAACCGGCATCTTTAATAGCGCTGACAATAAAAGTCAAGGCCTCATCAGCCGATTGCAAATTCGGAGCAAAACCGCCCTCATCACCGACGTTTGTGTTTTGACCGGCTGCTTTGAGATTTTTCTTCAAGGTTTGGAAGATTTCCGCACCCATACGAATTGCTTCACGAATCGATGTTGCCGAAACCGGCATAATCATAAATTCTTGAATATCAATCGGGTTATCTGCGTGCTTACCGCCGTTCAAAATATTCATCATCGGAACCGGCAAAGTGCGTGCCATTGTGCCGCCCAAATAGCGATACAACGGAAGTCCCGCTTCTTCTGCCTGAGCTTTTGCCACCGCCAAAGATACGGAAAGAATAGCATTAGCGCCGAGTTTTCCTTTGTTTTCGGTGCCGTCGAGGTCAATCATTTTGGAATCGATATCGATTTGGTCTTCAGCGTCATAACCGACCAAAGCGTCAAAAATTTCTTCATTCACATTTTCAACCGCCTTCAAAACACCTTTGCCGCCGAAACGGGATTTATCACCGTCGCGCAGTTCAACTGCTTCGTGAACACCGGTCGAAGCACCGCTCGGAACTGCCGCACGGCCAAACGCGCCGGATTGCAACACAACCTCGGCTTCAACCGTCGGCGTGCCGCGTGAATCTAAAATTTCTCTTGCATGAATATCAACAATAGCACTCATAATTTTCTCCTATATTTTGTTAATTTAAGTGTTGGCTTTAACTTAATGAATTTTTAATAATTGTCAAGCTAAATCACGGACTTTAATTGCATTTATTGCGACCGTTTTACTATGCACAATAACCTTATTTGCATTTGACACATTTTGCGACATAGATTAGAATATATGCGTTGCGATAACATATACGGAGTCTGATAATGCGTAAAAAAATTTTGTTATTCTCAGTTGTTGCTGCGGCAATTTTTGCGGGATATTTTGCATATTCACACAGCCGCAAAGATAAACAGGTTGACGGCAACAGCATAAAAATTGCCGACACTGATGCACCGGCGACGACACAAGACGCAAAATTGCCTGAAACAGAAAATGATGTTTTACCGTTCAGCGATAAAATTGATATGAGCAAGTGGCTCAAAAACAAGGAACATCACGTTTATTATCAACTCGGCATTCCTTATTGCAGTCAGCCGAGCGCGCCGGAACTCGAAAAATTGGCAATTTTTGTGCCGTCTAAATTTATGAAATGTAAAAAACGCAAAAAAGACACGACTTACACCTGTGAACCGAACAAAGAAAATACAATCGGCGATTTCAGCATCCGTAACGCGCCGATTGTAATGCCGATTGAAACACCTGATTATGCTTCTATGCCGGCGCTGACAGAATATAAAGACGTCAGCAAATATACCGACGCCGGTTTTATCTATGCTCACGCCGGATGTCGCGGAATCGAGTATGCCGCGCCGGCTTGTGTAACCGACCTCAAGGCCGCCATTCGCTTTATTCGGCATAACAAAAACAATATTCCGGCAAATGCAAACAATATTTATGTTTTCGGCTTTAGTGCCGGCGGCGGACAAAGTGCCGTTCTCGGAGCCAGCGGTGACAGCCCCTTGTATCAGCCGTATTTACAAGAAATCGGCGCTCTTAATTATGGCAGTGACGCCGTGCGCGGTGTTATGGCGTGGTCTCCGCTCATAAATTTTGAAAGCGCAAACGAAGCGTATGAGTGGAATATGGGCTACACTCGCAAAAATATCACACAAAATCAGCACGAACTCTCAAATCGGTTAGCGCGCGCTTATGTAGACTATGTCAACAACATCGGATTCCGCGATGAAGAAAATCGACCGCTTTTATTGCAATATTCTGACAGAGGTGTTTATCAGGCCGGTTCTTATTATGACTATCTGAAATCGGTTATCGAAAGTGCCGTCAGCGAATTTCTCGACCACACAAAATTTCCTTACACTCCGCCGCGTGACGAATATAAATTCGGTCAGTTCAGAAGCGGAGAAGTTAAGATTCAGGGTGAACTAGACCCGCAGGGAACTTTCTTAACCCGCCGTCAATATTTGAAATATCTGAACAGCCGCCGTAAATGGATTGGATACGATTTTATGCAAGCCAAAACGGTTATTCGCAGTGTTGATGACTTTATTCAATCATTTAAACCGGCGAGCAAAGAAATCGGCGCGGTTGATGCAATTAACCGGCAACAACTCGAAAATAAACTCTTTCGCACCGACGACGGTCAAAATCGGCATTTTGATGAATTAACGATGAAAATATTGCAAGGACACCCTAAAGGCAAAGAGTATGCCGATGATTTTGTAGCAACCGACCGACTCGGTGTCACGGTGTCGCAACGGCGCAATATGTATTCACCGATTTACTATATGTCGCCGTCTTCTTTGGGATTCCGCTCATCGAACGTCGCAGAATTTTGGCGTATCCGTTCCGGTATTAACCAAACGGAAACGGCTTTAACAACAGAGGTCAATCTGTATCTTATTGCTGCACGCTATCCGGGGGTTAAAAATGCAGACTTCAAGGCGATTTGGGCAAAAAATCATGTTATGGCGGAAGAACGAGGCATAAAGCCGGATGATGCTTTTATAAATTGGGTAACCGAAACACTCAACAATGTTTGGTGGAATCAATAACTCAAAATATCGGTTCACACAGCGCCCCCGAATCCGTATGATATCGGGGGTATTTTTTGTTTGCCATAACAATCGCAACGCAAGGTTTTCACTTTATTTAAAATAAGTATTTACATTTTGACAAAAAATGATTATAATACGTCCAACAAACCAAATTATTTATGATTATGAAGAAATTTTTTTTGCTGGCTTTGGCCGCTGTAATTTGTTCTTCTTGCGGCCGAGCAGAAGAAGATGAACTGTGGAATAACCAAGACCCGAGTCAAACATTGCCCGATATGGTTATTAAAGAGACCTATCAAAATCGCACAATTGTGCGTATGTATGATGTCAAAATGCGCCGCACTCTTGTCTATCCGTTTATGACTTATGTTATGCAGATGGATGATGGCGGTTGGTTTTTTCTGTTACGCTACAAGTTCAATCAGGACTTGCATGTAGGTGATAAAATCAGTTTTTCGACTTACACGTTCAGCCCCAACGAGATTTCTTCCATCAACGGAATCTCTCTCGGTGACGGCTCTGACAGCGGCGACAGCAACGACAATCCGGACGGCGGCGAATACTGGGTAGTATCCGACCCGATTGAAGCCACGGTCAAGAATTTGTTTTCGATGAAGGTCATCTACGGCGTGCCGTTTGTGGCTTTCGATTCGCAGTTTATTGAGACGACCGACGGCAATTTGATTTATGTCAAAAAGCTGAAGCTCAATGTCTCTCTGCAACCGGGCGACCGAATCGTTTATGACGTCTATACTTGGGCGCCAAACGAGATTGTTGCTATCAAGAAACTTTAAAAACATAAAGGAATCCGTCTTAACCGACCGATTCCTTTTGTTTTTTTTCTGCGCAAAAAAAACGACCTGTTCAAGACAAGTATAAAACTTTCTCAAACAGGTCGCCGTGTTGTCTTAAAATGAGCTGGTCAGCCGAAGATTTCTTCTTTCAGCCAACAAATGACACCGATAAGTGCCACGATGCCAACCCATTTTAACAGTGTTCCAAATCCGAGCCACATAAGGAGGCCAAAAATAATAGCACCCCAAATAATAACTCGAACAAAAGGGATTTTCTCTATGGCTAAAATTAGCAGATAGATTACCCCAAACATCATTGCTATTGATAGCAAGATGCTGAATATTGTTTCTGTCATATCTATATTTTTTTTTGGTTTGACACTCGAGGATTGTTATTTTTACTTTGTTGTGAAGACAAAGCCGAGAGTTTTTGAAATATCAAAATCCACGCCAAATCCAAAAAAATATGGAAGACAACACAGACATAAATATATGATAATTTCAACTATAACTCTTATAAATAACATCTTTATTATAGCTTGTTTCCTGTATTTTGTCAAGGGTAAGCATCGTTTTGCAGACAAACTCAAATATAATGCTTGCAAACTGAATTTTTATCGCGTATTGTAGCGATATTACGCGGGCGTAATTCAATGGTAGAATAGAAGCTTCCCAAGCTTATAACGGGGGTTCGATTCCCCTCGCCCGCTCCAATGTTTCGCACCCGAAAGGGTGTTTTTTTTATGACTGAATGCGAGGGGAAGCGAACCCTGAGAGGGCCGGAGAAAGAAAAACAACCTCTAAATGTTGTTTTTCTTGCGACGGGCGCAGTTCGCTTATGAGTTAGCAAGCGTAAGCGAGGCGCAACGAATAAATGCGAACAAGCACACGAAGTCGGTAGTTGCCCGTGAGCTGAAAGCGAACGGCCGCAACGACCTGACTTTTCCCCTCGCCCGCTCCAATGTTTCGCACCCGAAAGGGTGTTTTTTTATGGCTGAATGCGAGGGGAAGCGAACCAATTCGATATAAATTCATAACGCTCTATTAAACAAATTTGTTGAAATATGCGCAAAAAATATGACGGTCATCCTGAGGAGCAAAATGCCGACGTGAGCATCTTCCACGTCGCTGTGCGACCTCGGGCGATGATGTGGCGATTGCACAGCGCCTAAGGAGATTCTTCATTTCGCTGACGTTGCATTTAGAATGACAGCGTAGCGCATTTCCCTTCCCGTCATCGTGAGGAGCGTAGCGACGTGACGATCTCCGCACGTCAGTGCGACTACAACCTCGATTATCGGACTAAGCGTCCGAAGATTCTTACGTCAGCCGTTCCGGCTTCCTCAGGATGACATGATTGCTTTTTCAACAATTTTGTTAAATGGAACGATTCGTAAAAAAAACGGCGGAAAATCCGCCGCCTTTTATCTTTCCAATTTTTTGTAGCGAATCCGATGCGGATTACAAGCATCTTCGCCGAGTCGCAACTTCTTATTTTTCTCATAATCCTCAAAGTTGCCTTCAAACCACTCAACGTGTCCGTTATCCTCGTATGCCAAAATATGCGTTGCCAAACGGTCCAAAAACCAACGGTCGTGTGAGGTTACCAATACACATCCCGGATACGCGCTGATACCCTCTTCAAGCGAACGCAAAGTATCCACATCCAAATCATTGGTCGGTTCGTCAAGCAAAATCACATTTGCGCCTTTTCTGAGCATTTTTGCCAAGTGGACACGGTTGCGCTCACCGCCGGAAAGCTGTCCGACCTTCTTTTGCTGGTCGGTCCCCTTAAAGTTAAACTGTCCGACATACGCACGCGAAGAAACCTCGTTTTTACCGAGTTGAATCATATCCAAACCATCAGAAATTTCTTCCCACACATTTTTATCCGGATTAAGTTCGTCACGCGATTGGTCAACATATCCCAAATCGACGGTTTCGCCAATGCGAATCGTGCCGGAATCCGGTTTTTCCTGACCGGTAATCATTTTAAACAGTGTCGTTTTACCGGCACCGTTCGGACCGATAATACCGACAATCGCGCCTTTCGGAATCTTAAAAGATAAGTCGTCAATCAGCACTCTGTCGCCAAATCCCTTCGTTAAATGCTCGGCCTCAATCACCAAATCGCCTAAGCGTTCGGTCATCGGAATATTGATGTGCGCGGTCGTAATTTTTTCACGACTTGCTTGCGACAGCAACTCGTCATAAGCGTTAATACGCGCCTTAGATTTTGCCTGACGCGCTTTCGGATTTTTATGAATCCACTCCAACTCTTGCGCCAAAGTGCGCTGACGTGCCGTTTCTTCACGCGCCTCTTGTTCCAAACGTTTTTGCTTTTGCTCAAGCCACGATGTATAATTACCCTCATACGGAATCCCCTGACCGCGGTCAAGTTCCAAAATCCAACCGGTCACATTGTCCAAGAAATAGCGGTCGTGCGTCACCATTACCACCGTGCCGTTGTAGTCACGCAAATGATGTTCCAGCCACGCTACCGACTCGGCGTCTAAATGGTTGGTCGGTTCGTCTAAAAGCAGCATATCCGGCTTAGAAAGCAACAATCGGCACAATGCCACACGACGCTTCTCTCCGCCGGAAAGTTTTGTTACATCGGCATCTGCCGGCGGACACCGTAACGCATCCATTGCAATTTGCACCGTGCGTTCAATATCCCAACCGTTGACAGCATCAATTTGCTCTTGCAACTCAGCTTGTTCGGCGATTAAATCATTCATTTCTTCATCTGTCATCGGTTCGGCAAATTTTGCGGAAACTTCCTCAAAACGTTGCAACAAGCGCTGCGTCTCGCCCAAACCGTCCATCACGTTTTCCATCACGTTTTTGTTCGGGTCAAGCTTCGGTTCTTGTTCCAAATAACCGACTTTTACACCGTCGGCAGCCCAGGCCTCCCCATTAAATTCCTTATCAATGCCTGCCATAATTTTAAGTAATGTCGATTTACCGGCCCCGTTAACACCGAGAACACCTATTTTTGCCCCCGGCAAAAATGAAAGCGTAATCCCTTTGAACAGCTCTTTTCCGCCCGGAAAAACTTTGGTTAAATTTTGCATAACGAAAATGTATTGATATGCGGCCATTTTGAACTCCTTACGATTAGCGACTGAATTGTTTTGCGTATGCGTCATAGCGTGCATCTATGAGCGGAACTTTTTCTGCATTTTGCGCGTTTTTTTGCGCTTCTGCAAGATATTTTTTATAAGCGGCGTCAGCTTTGATAAACGCCTCACGGTCTTTAACATACAATTTTGAGGCATCATATGCCCTGCGTGGTGTAATTATCGTGCCGTCAAACAATTTAATCCGACCGTCGGAATACAGCACGCTCTTAAATATGGGCTGATTTTCAAAACTCGGCAAAATATCCGAACAATCGGCAAAATTACTGTCTTCAAGTTCTATAAATGCGGTCGCTTTGCCATTGTTAAATTCAAACATTCCCGCGGATTGAACATCGTCGTTTGCCGCCTTGCCGACAACCAATGCCCGTGCCAACAACTCAAATTGATGATATTTTTGTGATTTGCAACCGAGACCCTGACCTGCCACACGCCCGAGTAAATACATTTCTTCCTCGTATGTCGGATTATTATACGACGAATTTGCCGATTCGCTCAACAATAAAACAGCGACAATACTCATCAAAAATTTTTTCATTCATCATCTCCAAACAGTTTGTGAACATATTCTATAGGGAATATTCTTAAAATATATCTTAATTTTTCAGCATTTTCAAAAAAATTGTTGACAAGTGCGGATAAATAGCTTATTTTGCGCTCAAAATGTTTTGTAAAGGAATAGAAAAATGAAGTGTTACAGTTCTTTGAAATCTAAGAAAGTTCGTGACCTGAACTGCAAAATCGTTCGTCGTAAAGGTCGCGTTTATGTGATTAATAAAAAGAACCCGAAGCTCAAAGCTCGTCAGGGTTAATATAAAGTTATAACAATCTCCTTTGTTATATTTGGCCTCTCTGTTTGCAGAGAGGTTTTTTTGTTGTTATTTCAAGCGGATTATAAAAAAAGGCATCCGGTCTTTTTGCACGATGGCACCGGATGCTGTTAAAAAAGTTCGCGCCTATATCAGGCAATAATCTCCTTCTGGATAGCTATGATAGCAGGTCTGAGACGGCAGTCAATTTTCAGTTCGGCGCAAGCATTCTCAAATTGTGCGCGGAAACTTTTTTTCTTGCTGCATTCGCGTGCCAAATACTGCTTACGCAAAGGCACTTTCTCGCTGGTTGAGAATAATAAGTCACGAATGACCTGTTTCAGCCCATAGCGCTCGATATCCTCACGG